>JAHRWC010000396.1 GCA_019090365.1 Flavobacteriaceae bacterium | reverse complement strand
TAATTTACTTATCATATTATATAATGCAATTGAGGTAGCTTGTACAACATTCATACTGCTATTTTCACCATACATATTGATATGTGTTGAAGTTGGAATCTGATTTAGTATTTCTTCTGAAATTCCGTGTTGCTCATTGCCAATTATTATTGCTATTTTTTCATTCTTATCAATGCTAATATCTTCAATTGGAATGCTATTATCAGTAATTTCTAATGCTAATAATCTATACCCTTTTTGCTTTAAAGCATTAATTTCTTCTAAGCAATTATCCGAACTAATATGAACTACTTTTTTATGTGTATTTCTAGAAGTACGAAGCAAACGAGTTGATGAGAGATTTATCGATGCATTGCAAAAGATAATTTTTTCAATTCCTAATGCATCAGATATTCTAAATAAAGAACCAATATTGGCTGGACTTTGAACGCCATCACAAATTAAGACTATTGGAAAATTATTCTTTGTAAATCTTGTGTTTGTATGGTTTAACTGCTTTGGATTCATTTTCTGCTTACCATAATTTTATTGTAATCACTTGCTTTTTTTTCAGCATCAAAATATAAATAAATAGGAATTGTAAACGTAAGACCAGAAATATACCCCAATTCCCACAAAAAAATTATTACTATAGCTGCTATTACTAATCCATAAATAGCATATAATCTATTTGGTTCTGCTGAAAGTCTATTAATGTGCTTTTTGTTTATAGTTCCACAATTTGTGCAGTTTAAATTTATTTCATTTCCAACTTCACTTTGAAGCTCAAACCTGTCTTTAGTCTTTGTTTGATAGAAGTTTTTCTTATTACAGGATTTACAATAGTAGCTTAATTTCATAATTAATTTTCAAATGCAAATTTTACAATATTGGCGCCCATTTGTAAGGCTTTTAAGCGTACTTCTTGCGGATCGTTATGTATTTCTGGGTTTTCCCAACCGTCCCCTAAATCACTTTCAAAAGTATATAATAAGACCAAACGTTCACCAATGGTGATTCCCATTGCTTGTGGACGAATATTATTATGTTCATGTATTTTAGGTAATCCTTCAGGAAATTTAAAATGATAATTAAAAATAGGATGGGAAGCTGAAAGTTCTTTTAATTCAGTATTTGGAAAAAGCTTTTTAATTTCTTTTCTCACGTATTGATCCATTCCATAATTATCATCTATGTGTAAAAAACCGCCACTTATAAGGTAATCTTGAAGGTTTTTAGTTTCTTCATCTGTAAAAAATACATTTCCATGCCCAGTCATATGTACAATTGGAAAATCAAAAATATCAATATTCTCAGGTCGTACTACTTTGGTTTTTTCTGAAAGAGCTGTATTTATATGTTCATTACAAAACTTCACAAGATTTGGTAAAGCAGTAGGATTACTGTACCAATCACCGCCACCGCCATATTGAAGTACCGCCAATTCTTGAGCATTGAGACTAGTTGTTGTTATAAAAATAAAAAGCAAATAAGAAATAAATCGCATAGTTTTCAAAAATACAAATTCTATTGCAAGGCTTTGTATCTAATGTCGACATATTAAATAGTTTAATTTTATTTTAACTTATGAAGACCTTTTTATTAGGAATTAGTATTTCAATTATTTGCTCAATATCTTTTTTCGATTTGCCTACTTTCAATTTCAATGAAGAAAATGATAAAGATTCATTTGCAATAGTGCAACTGTTTACTTCTCAGGGATGTAGTAGTTGTCCAAGTGCAGATATTTTACTTGAAAAAGTAAAGAAGGAGTATGCTAGTGAAAATGTTGTAGTACTATCATACCATGTAGATTATTGGAATCGTTTGGGTTGGAAAGACCCTTTTAGTAAAAAGGAATTTACCTTATTACAAAATGCTTATGGTTTTGCTTTTAATAGTAATAGAATTTATACTCCGCAAGCTGTAATTAATGGTAAAATTCATTTTGTAGGTCCAATGAAAGTAAAATGAAGGGTAATCTTTCAAAATTTTTAAAAAAGCCTGTTAAGAATATGGTTCAAATATCTGATGTAGAAGTTTCATTGAGTAAAGTGAAATTTAAATATAATATTCAAGGTAGTAGAATTGATAAAGAGCTAAAAGTTGCATTGATTCTAGAAAAAAGAGAAACTCCTGTTAAAAAAGGAGAAAACGGTGGAAAACTATTAACGAATAGTAATATCGTGTTAGAAGAAATAACAATATCATTAGAAAAGAAAAAAGGGCTTGCTGAAATAGAAGTTCCTTCGATAGTTAACAAGGAAGACAATTTACAGATAGTAAGTTATCTTCAAAAAAGTGATTTTGAAATAACCGGAGCAACACAAAGTGAAGCTTTTAATCTTCATTAATAAAAGCAACACTATGGCAAGCAACAATCGCTGCTGTTTCAGTGCGTAATCTACTATTACCTAAGCTAACAGGGAGAAACTGATGTTGTTTAGCAAAGTCTATTTCAGAAGGGGAAAAATCACCTTCAGGGCCTATTAAAATAGTAATAGTCTCTTTTGGTTTTGCACTACTTTTTAAAGAAGTTTTATCAGTTTCTTCACAATGAGCAATTAACTTTTTGGAAAT
>JAHRWC010000395.1 GCA_019090365.1 Flavobacteriaceae bacterium | reverse complement strand
GACCACCTTCGTCATATCCTACATATCCAGGAGGTGCTCCAACCAATCTACTAACACTATGACGCTCTTGATATTCACTCATATCAATACGTGTCATTGCATTTTCATCATCGAATAAATATTCAGCTAAAGCTTTTGCAAGCTCTGTTTTTCCAACACCTGTAGTACCAAGAAAAAGAAAGGACCCAATTGGTTTTTTATCATCCTGTAATCCGGCTCGACTTCTACGTATAGCATCACTTACAGCTACTATAGCTTCCTCTTGACCAATTACTCTTTTGTGTAATTCAGTTTCTAAACTAAGTAGTTTTTCCCTATCACTTTGAAGCATTTTTGTAACTGGAATTCCAGTCCATTTTGCAACAACTTCAGCAATGTCTTCATTAGTAACTTCTTCCTTTATTAAAGAATCAGTGTCATTATTTTCGGCTAATTCTTTCTCTAAATCTAATAAAGTTTGATTTGCTTCTTTAATTTTACCGTAACGAAGTTCAGCTACTTTTCCGAAGTCACCTTCACGTTCTGCACGTTCTGCCTCAATTTTATATTCTTCTATTTGCTTTTTTGTATTTTGAATTCTATCAACTTTTTCTTTTTCACTTTTCCATTTAGCATTTAGCTCATTTCGATCTTCTTTTAAATTTGCTAAATCTGAGCGTAAAATTTTTAGTTTATTTTCATCTTTCTCACGTTTAATCGCTTCAATTTCAATTTCTAGTTGCATTACTTTTCTGTCCAGCACATCTAATTCTTCTGGTTTAGAATTTATTTCCATGCGCAGTTTAGCTGCAGCTTCATCCATTAAATCAATTGCCTTATCTGGTAAAAAGCGACTGGTAATATAGCGTTGAGATAGTTCGACCGCAGCTATAATAGCTTCATCTTTAATACGTACTTTATGATGTGTTTCATACTTCTCTTTGATTCCTCTTAAAATAGAAATAGCGCTCTCAGTATCAGGTTCATCTACAAAAACTCTTTGAAATCTTCTTTCTAGGGCTTTGTCTTTCTCAAAGTATTTTTGATATTCATCTAGCGTAGTAGCACCAATTGCACGAAGTTCACCTCTCGCTAAAGCAGGTTTTAAAATATTTGCAGCATCCATTGCACCTTGACCTCCACCAGCACCAACAAGCGTGTGAATTTCATCAATAAACAGTACAATGTCTCCGTCACTTGTAGTAACTTCTTTGATAACAGATTTGAGACGTTCTTCAAATTCTCCTTTGTATTTTGCTCCAGCAATTAAAGCACCCATATCTAAAGAGAATACTTGTTTAGATTTTAAATTATCAGGTACATCACCATCTATAATTCTATGTGCTAATCCTTCAGCGATTGCAGTTTTCCCAGTTCCTGGTTCACCTACAAGCATAGGGTTGTTTTTAGTTCTTCTCGAAAGTATTTGTAGAATACGTCTTATTTCTTCATCACGACCAATAACAGGATCTAACTTTCCGTCCTTTGCTAACTGATTTAAGTTTCTAGCATATTTATTTAAAGAATTATAAGTATCCTCAGCGCTTTGTGAAGTTACACGATCTCCTTTTCGTAATTCATCTATAGCTGCCTTTAATCCTTTTTCAGAAACTCCTTGGTCTTTTAAACTTTGTGAAATACTACTTTTTGATTTAAATATTGCCAATAATAAATGTTCGATTGAAACATATTCATCGTTCATCTTTTTTGCAATAATACTAGCTTCATTAACTGTTTTACCACCTTCTCTAGAGAACATAATATCTCCTCCTGAAACCTTTGAAAACGTTTCTAATTGTTTGTCTAATATTTGTTTTAGTAACTCTACATTAACATTTAATTTCTTTAATATAAATGGTGTTACATTTTCATCTACTTCAAAAATGGCCTTCAAAAGGTGCTCATTCTCAATTTGTTGATGAGATAAGCTTTGTGCAAGTTGCTGAGCTTGTTGAACAGCTTCTTGCGATTTTATTGTATAATTATTAAAGTTCATTTGTATTTTTTTTTAAAATCTATTTCAACTTTTAAGCCAAAGGTAAATTACGTCAAAATGTCGGTTAAACTATTGATTTTATTGACAAAATGACGTTTATGAAAGTAATTCACTTGGATTTAAGCCAAAGCGCTCTTTGAATTTTTTGTTGAAATAAGGTGAGGAAGTAATACCAACATCATAGCGAACTTCAGACAAGGTATAAAAGGTTTTGTTTTGTAATAATTGATAGGCTTTCTGAAGGCGAATTTCTAAAATAAATTTAACGGGAGACATACCAGTATATTGTTTTAAAATACGTGTAAGTTGACGTTGACTGTATCCCACATTTTTAGCTAAATCTGATATTTTAAAATTTTCATCACTTAGGTTTTTAATAACCGTTTGCTCTATTTTTTTAAGTAGTTTCTCTTCTGAAGATGTCGCATCAACATTAAAGTCTTCTTGTTGAAGCACCCATTTCTCTCTCGATTTTTTATTGATTAATAAGTTTTTAATGCGAGCAATTAATTCAGCTTTATTGAAGGGTTTTACGATATAATCATTGATACCAAGATTAAATCCTTTGACTTTATCTTCTTCTAATGTTTTAGCAGAAATTAAAATGAAAGGGATGTATTTATACTTCGCATTTTCATTGAGTTTCTCTCTTAATTGAAACCCATCCATTTTAGGCATCATTATGTCTGAAGTAATTAAATCGTAAGTATTCTCTTTAATCTTTACTAAAGCTTCTTCTCCATCAAAGGCAGTAGAACAGTCATAAGATTGAGAAAGTATTTCAACCATATAATTACACATTTCTGGATTATCTTCAACAATTAAAATTTTTGGTTTTTGAGTTGTTGCAAGGTTGATTTCTTCTTGAGGCTCTTCAGAAATTATTTCAGTTTTTGAATCCTTCTGTTCAGAGGTTTCTATAGTATCAATTCTAGATACAGGAAGTGTAAAAATAAATGTGCTTCCTTTCTTTAATTCACTTTCAACAGTTAAACTTCCATTTAATAATTCAGAAAATTCTTTTGCTAGTGATAAACCAATCCCAATACCGCCTACCGCATTACTCTGTGAGGACTGATAAAAACGCTGAAATATTTTTTCAGTTTCATTAAAATGAATTCCTTGACCATAATCTGTAACTTTTACAACCAATTCTTCTTCAATTAATTCAGCATTAAAATTTATTTTTGAATTAGCAGGGGAGTACTTAATCGCATTAGAGATCAAGTTATTCAAGATTTTTTCAACTTTTTCAATGTCTAATTTTGTTGAATAGTTTTCTGAAATATTTGAATGATATTTAAGGTCCAAATGTTTGATTTCAGCTAATGAATTAAATGCATAAAAGATTCGTTTTAGTGTTTCATTAAGATTAACGGGGCTTAATTTTATGGTTGTTTTGTTTTTTTCAAATTTTAAAAGTTCAAGAATTTCATTAGCATCTTCTACTACTTTTTTACTATTCGAAAGTGCTGTTTTTATATTTTGAACTGCTTTATCTTTCTGGTCATAATTTTCCAGTGCTAAATCTAAATTACCTGAAATAAGTGTTAATGGAGTTCTAATTTCATGAGCAATATTTCCTAAAAATTTAGTTCGTAATTCGTTGATTTCTTGTTCATTTTTATAATTGCTTTCTGCTAATAATTTTTTCCTTTTTTGCTTATTAATTCTCCATTGAAATAATGCAATTGCAATAGCAATAAATAGCAAACTACCAATAATCCAATTGTTCCTGTTATTCTTTTGTTGGGCGATTTCTAGTTCTTGCTGAGCAATTTCTTTGTCTTTTTGTTCTGTTTGATATTTTGCTTCAGCTTCAGTAAATTTTGTATCTACAAGTCTCTTATAATGCGCTTGCGTACTATCTCCATATACACGATAATATTCTGCAGCTATTTTATAGTTTCCTAATTGTTCATTTTTTTCAGCAATATTTAAAGCTGTTAATGAAATATTTCTGGCATCTTGCGATTTAATAGATAGTTCATGAGATAGGTTATAATACTCTAAAGCTTTTTCATGAAGATTACTTTTAGTAAAAACATTGCCGATATTATTATAAACAGAAGATAAGTAGCTTTCATCTCCAATAGTTTTAAAAAGCTCAACAGCTTTATTGCAATATAATTCTGCTTCCT
>JAHRWC010000394.1 GCA_019090365.1 Flavobacteriaceae bacterium | reverse complement strand
TAAAAAAAATAGAATTATTAACTCCTTCTGAAAGAACCATTTTAAAATTGATTGCTCAGCAACAATCTACAAAAGAAATAAGTGATACTCTTTCAATTTCTACTCGTACAGTTGAAAAACATCGTAGTAACATTATAAATAAGCTAGAATTAAATAAAGAAACGAATACTTTAATTACTTGGGCTCTGGTTAATAAGATGATTATTCTCGAATTGTAATGAGATTATTTGTGACTAAAAATAATAATTCAAGCCAAAATTTATATAACTACTGTTTACTTTTAATGGTATTACCTCATCTTCTCCAATTGGAAAACTTAAATCATTATCATATTCAGGAATATAATTAAAAGTTAAGCTAATATCTTTACCATTTTTAAAAGTGTACATAAGTCCAGCTTTTGGCATCCAGATAGGATTTCCGCTATTTATGTCAAATTCATTTCCTGAAACATTTCCTTCAAAATTTTCAGCTGTAAGTCCAATTCCAACTCCAATAAATGGTTTTAAGGCACCTTTTTTATTGAAATAATAATCTGAACTAAATACTAATCTAAAAGTATTTACTGAAAAACTTGTTGGGCTAATAGAATTTGTGAAATCTGTTTCACTTCCAAAATGATAGGAAGCCTCCATATTAAAATACAGGTTTCCTTGTAATTTTCCTATAAAACTCGGTGTAGTTGCAACTCCTATTTTGAAACCAAATTGATTTAAATTTTCAGTAGAATTATTATCAAAAAAGCTAACACTTCTTATTCCAATTCCTGCTCCAATAAAAAACTTGTATTCATCTGTATTAAATGTATTAGCCTTGTTTAATTCTTTTTCAGATGGGCTAAATTCACCATAACTACACGTGTTATAACTGTTGACTAAATCAATAAGAGCGCTTTCTGATAATGAAGGAGCCTTTTTAATACTTTCTCGAATAGAATTACAATCTTCAAATAAAACATTCAGTAAACCTCTTTCTATATAACCTCCATTTTTGCTGTCAATCATTTTAAAAACACCATCTTCTTTAGAAATCAAATACCTGTTTTTTTCAATCTGAAATAAGGATGCTTTCCCAGCAACAAGTTCATGCGCTAAAAAAGAATTGTCATCAAATGTCTTTTTTACAAATAATCGATCATTAGTTGTTAATGATTGAATTTGATTAAAAGAATAGTTTAAAGTTTTATTGTTCTTCTTAATTTCTGCGGATTGGCTATCAGATAAAATAGATAGTTTACCATTAATTACTTCATTATTATTTAATGTAATAGATCCTTTGCTGAAGTTTTGAGCATTTACTGTAAAGGCAAAAAAGACTAATACAATCGAAAGAATATTTTTTTGATATTTTATCATTATAGAAAGATTTAAATATTATTTATTATCTGAACCAGGTGGATATTTTGAAAGGATTTCACTAACAATAAGCCGTATTTTTTTCTCTTTCTTATCAATATTATTTGTAGTAACTAAATTTGAAGTTCCCATACCTTGCCAAACTAATTCTTTGGTTTTAGCGTCTATTAAATCTATAAATAATGTTCCTTCAGTAGTACTTGAAACTTGAGGAGCATAAAAGCCTCCATAATACCAAGGATTCCAACCCCAACCATAACCAAAGCTGTTATTGTATATATCGATTCGTTCTTTTTCCTTAGTAAAAATAGTAACTAAAAGGTCTGGAGTTTTAGTTTTTGACATACCTTTTGCACTTAACTGAGCATCAATTGCTCTAAGAATTCTTTTTTTGTCTAAATCTGAAATCATTGCCTTGTCTATACTTGGTTTATAGAAAGCAAATGATTGGTAAGAATTAAAGTCTGCTTCACGATCAAAATCTGTTGCAACTTTAACTGAAGAACATGAAGTGAAAATAAAAACGAATAATAAGGGTAGTAATTTTAATGTTTTCATAGCATTTTACATTTTATTAATTAATTCATCATCAACAAAATTTGGAAGTGTAATTTGCAACATCGGGTTTTCTTTCATAGCACTTTTAATCGCGAAAATAGCTTCCTTATTTCGAGCCCAACTTCTTCTAGCAATACCATTATTAACATCCCAGAAAAGCATGGATTCTAGACGTCGTTGTGCGTCTTTACTACCATCAAGAACCATACCGAAACCACCATTAATTACTTCACCCCAACCAACGCCACCACCGTTGTGGATACTCACCCAAGTAGCTCCTCTAAAACTATCACCAATTACATTCTGTATTGCCATATCTGCTGTAAAGCGACTTCCGTCATAAATGTTTGAAGTTTCTCTGTATGGAGAATCGGTTCCAGAAACATCATGATGATCTCTACCTAAAATTACAGTTTTAATTGTTCCTTCTGAAATAGCATTATTAAAAGCTCTTGCAATATTAATTCTACCTTGAGCATCTGCATATAGGATTCGAGCTTGTGATCCAACTACAAGTTTATTTTCTTGCGCCCCTTTAATCCATTGAATATTATCTAACATTTGCTGCTGAATTTCATCAGGAGCAGTTTTAATCATTTCTTCTAATACTTGACAAGCAATTTCATCTGTCTTTGCTAAATCTTTCGGATCACCTGAAGCACATACCCATCTAAATGGTCCAAATCCATAATCGAAACACATTGGTCCCATGATATCTTGTACATAACTTGGATATTTAAAATCAATACCATTTTCAGCCATGATATCTGCACCAGCTCTTGAAGCTTCTAATAAAAAGGCATTTCCATAATCGAAAAAGTAAGTTCCCTTTTTTGTGTGATTATTAATAGCGTCTGCATGTCTTCTTAAGGTTTTTTGAACCTCAATTTTAAATTGTTCAGGGTCATTTGCCATCATATCATTGGCATCTTCAAATGATATTCCAGCTGGGTAATATCCTCCAGCCCAAGGATTATGAAGTGAAGTTTGATCGCTTCCTAAGTCTATATGTAGGTTTTCTTTATCAAAAGTTTCCCAAACATCTACCACATTTCCGTCATAAGCAATAGATACAGTTTCTTGATTTGCGACTGCTTCTTTAACACGTGCCGTTAATTCTAAAATATCTGAAAAAACTTCATCTACCCAACCTTGTGAATGTCTAGTTTCTGTTGCTTTTTTATTCACTTCAGCGCAGACAGTAACACATCCAGCGATATTTCCTGCTTTTGGTTGTGCACCACTCATTCCTCCTAAACCAGAGGTAACGAATAATCCTCCTTTCGGGCTTTTTTTAATTTTTCTGAAACCATTTAAAACAGTAATTGTAGTTCCATGTACAATTCCTTGTGGTCCAATATACATATAACTTCCAGCAGTCATTTGTCCATATTGAGTAACGCCTAAAGCATTAAATTTTTCCCAATCATCAGGTTGTGAATAATTAGGAATCATCATTCCATTGGTTACCACAACACGTGGAGCATCTTTATGAGATGGAAATAAACCAAGTGGATGACCAGAATACATCACAAGAGTTTGTTCTTCTGTCATTTCTGATAAATATTTCATTACCAATAAATACTGTGCCCAATTCTGAAAGACAGCACCATTTCCACCGTAGGTAATTAATTCATGAGGATGTTGCGCAACTGCATAATCCAAATTGTTTTGAATCATTAACATGATTGCTTTTGCTTGATTGCATTTCCCAGGATATTCATCAATAGGGCGTGCATATATCTTGTAGTCTGGACGAAAACGATACATGTAAATTCGGCCATATTTTTCTAATTCTTCTTTAAACTCGGGTAGGAGAGTAGCATGGTGTTTTGCATCAAAGTATCGAAGTGCATTACGAAGGGCTAATTCTTTTTCAGTAGAACTTAAAATTTCTTTTCGTTTTGGAGCATGATTTATAGAAGGATCATACTTTTTTTCTTGGGGTAAATTACTTGGAATTCCTTGTTGTATTTGTTCAGAAAAAGTCATATTAAAATATCTATTCAGTAAAAAAAATTATTATTTAGTTTCCTTTTTGAAGATTCGTTTTTTTATCAAACCCATAAGGACAATGACGACATCCACTTTCACAACAATAACCTCTTTTTAAGTGATATTGTTCGGTGAAACATTTATAGCCTTCAGGTGTAAGGTAATAATCGCCTTCTTCAAGCTCTATATTTTTTTTGAAATACGTCATCGTACAAAAATACTATTTATAGTTTTAAAATGTAAGTATTGAATGCTGTCATTATTTTGTTATATTAAAGCTATGTTTTTAATAGTGAATCGATTTTTAATTCGGAAGGGTTTTACAGGAATTACGCTCTGGCCATTTATTATTCTGAAAAAAAAAGAATTGAAACAAGATGTTGTATTAATTAATCATGAGAAGATTCATTTAAGACAACAATTAGAGTTAATGATAGTTCCTTTTTTTATTTGGTATGGAACTGAATATTTAATCCGATTAATTCAGTATAGAGATAGGAGAGAGGCTTACCTGAATATTAGTTTTGAACGTGAAGCGTATGCAAATGAAAAAGACCTCAATTATTTAAAAAAGAGGTCTTTTTGGAGTTTTATTAAATTAATGTGACTTCATTACTTAAAATCCATTAGGTTTTAATTCTGGTTTTGAAAGAATTATTGAATCCTTTTTTTTCCTATTTGAATTTATTTGATTTATAGAAAATAACTTAAGT
>JAHRWC010000393.1 GCA_019090365.1 Flavobacteriaceae bacterium | reverse complement strand
TCTGAAATATTTAAAATATACATTCCTGATCTTAAATTATGATTTAATACAATTACTTCTGATGGGTTTTGAAGCTTTTCAGAAAGCACCAATTGCCCAGAAGTATTATATACAGAAATGTTTACATTTTCATAATTTAATGATGGATTCAATTTTAAATGAATGTTTTCCCAAACAGGGTTTTCTGCTAAAATATATTTATTGTTATAAGCAAAATCTTCAACTCCAATTACACCACCTAAAATTTCTTCCAAAGCAAATTCAATATTAAATTCATTTAATGTTAAATGCAATTGATTATCATCTGGAATATAAGTATTAACAAAAGGAGAATTATGAATTCCTCCAATATCTGGGCTTGCATACCAATCACTTTCATTGTCTATTGCTAACGAACTTAAAGTAGGCACAAACGAAAAAGAATCTTGCTCTAAAGCAGCCAATAATGCTATAATAATAGGGTTATCACTTTCTAAATCACCACTTAACTCACTAGTCCCTCCTGGTGCACTATCAAAACCAGCACTTTCAGCTGGAGATTCTGCTTCTGCATTAAAGGTATTTACTGGAATTCCAACAAAATAAGATTGAAAACCAGTTATTAAATCTGATTGTCCAGCATCGGGTGTAAATTTTAAATCAATATCTACAGTTATAAAACTTCCTAAATCAAGTGTTGTACTAATTATTGTCGCTCCTGGTGTGCCTGTCATCATTGAAGACCCACTTCCATTAATCATACTTACATTTCTAACATCATTTGGAAACCCTAAGTCATCTAATTCAGTTTGAAAAGCTTCTCTAAAATTAGGAGCTCCAACGGGTAATAATAAAGAAGGGTCTTGTTCAAATTCAGATCCAGCGGCTAAATGACCTAAATAATGATCCACTAACATTTCTTTTGCTGCTGGCGTATTTAACATACTATCTAAAATAGCTTGAGCATCTGCTTCACCTTCACCTTTTGCAAAATAGTTTAATAAATATTGAAAACTAATTGGAATATTAGCTCCTAAATGAGGTGCGTCAAAAGATATAAACAAACGAGTATCATGAGTCAAAGAATTTTGCTCCATATAAGAAAGTGCATATCTTGCGATAAGGCCTCCCATACTTGGTCCGATAACTACTAATTCTTCACTTCCTACTTTTTGAGCATTTATTAATTGAATTAATTCAGCAAAAACCATTGCGTTTCTTTGAATATAATCTGAACCTCCATCAATATCTAATCCATCTGTATTATATAATGGAGAATTCATTATCACAATATCATAACCTTGATCTCTTAATATATCTGCTAAATTTCCACCTACAAAGTCTAATATACTATACAATGTTGGAATGTCTCTTGCATCTCCTGGATCAAATCCATCTAAAATTAAAATCGGCTTATCTAAAATTCCATCAACATTATCTAAAAATATTTCATATTCACCTTGACCAAAATATTCTTGAGTTTCTTCATATCCCTGATAACCAATAGTTGCTGTTACTGTTTGTGCATAACTTGCAACACTAAATAAAGCTATAACTAAAATGTAAAATTTCTTCATATATATAATTTTTAATCACTTTAATATTAAAGTAACAAGATACTATTTTAAAATTTATTGAATACTTGAGATAATTCCGCTTAGGAAATTATTTATATCAAAATCTGGATTGTTTTTTAAACCGGTTCGAACTACTACTAAATCTTTTGAAGGGATAATAAAAACAAACTGTCCTTGAAATCCGTTACAAGAATATAAGTCTTTTGGAACATCAGGATATTTTCCTCCAGCATTTAACCAAAAATGCCCACCATATACACCATCTGAACCTTGTGTTGGTTTCTTTGTGAATTCTACCCAAGATGTATTGATAAGTTGTTCTCCATTCCAATTACCATCATGTAAATATAAAAGTCCGAATTTAGCCCAGTCTCTTGTTGTTGCCCAAGCATATGAGCTACCTACATAATTGCCTACAAAATCTGTTTCTAACAACATTGAATGCATTCCAATTTTATCTATTAATTCGCTATACCAAAAATCTAAATACTCTTGTTGCGTATTAAACTGATTACGAATAAAACCACTTAATAAGTTACTTGTTCCACTAGAGTAATTCCATGTTTCATTAGGTTTCCCTATTAATGCTTTTTCTTTCTGAATTTTACTCATATCTGTTGCTAAAAAGAACATCTTCGTCGCATCACAAATTTTAGTATAGTCTTCTTCCCAAGCTAAGCCACTATTCATATTAATTAAATTCTTCAAACTTATATCAGTTCTTTTGTCATCCTTCCATTCTGAAAATAAATTTGTTTGATTTAATTTAATTTTTTTATCTTTTTCAAGAATCCCTAACACAGTATTAACAATACTCTTAGTCATAGACCATCCTAGAATAATTGATTCTTCATTAAATCCATCAGTGTATTCTTCAGCAATAATCTGATTTTTATATACTACTAAAACTGAACGTGTTTTTTGAGATTTTACTTCGGAATCAACAAAAGCATTATGCACATTTTTCTTTAATAATGTATAATCTACATTATCAAAAACAGTATCCTTTTGTGGTAAATCACCATATGGATAAGGTAAGTTTGATTTTGTTTTATTTCTGAAAGGAATTTCTTTAAATAAATCTTCTTCGGAAGCATCTTCAGGCAATAACACTGTTCCTAAACCTTTTCGATACAATGCTTTTCTTTCTTTTATTCCGAAGGTATTAGAAAGCACATATTTTTCATTTGCATGAACCTCATTAGTGGCAAGTCCGATGGAAGGTAAGTTATTATCTTCAGCTTCAGTATATTCTTGTGAACGTTCAGCAATAAATAAATGGGAAGCTACACTCTTTGAAGAAAACCCGCTCACCAAATCTAATTTTGGATAGGTTGTGAATGCAAAATAACCTACAACCAATAACAATACGAAGAATACGTATTTTATAATCTTTTTAATCTTCATAAAAATTATTCGCTAGCTAATTGTTTAAATTTTCCCTTGCTT
>JAHRWC010000392.1 GCA_019090365.1 Flavobacteriaceae bacterium | reverse complement strand
TTAGCTCAGTTGGTTCAGAGCACCTCGTTTACACCGAGGGGGTCGGGGGTTCGAATCCCTCATTGCCCACATCAATTACAATCCCGTTACAGAAATGTATCGGGATTTTTTGTTTTAAATACATCCGTTTATTTAATATGCGTACTATCACGTAGAAAAAATATCATTTAAAAAACTTACTTTTAAGCTTCATTAATTAGTAAGTTTTAGAAAAATGGGTTCAAGTTCAGAAATAAAAAGTGGTGGAATAGTTACGTTTAGTATTAAGGTTGATGGATCTGCAATACCTGATGAAGAAAGAGTTCATAGCATAGATATTAATAATAGTATTAATAATATAGCAAAGGCTACTATAACAATTTTAGATGGTGCTCCTTCTACAGGAGACTTTGAGGCTAGTTCTTCTAGTACTTTTGTTCCAGGTGGCAAAGTGAAAATTGAAGTGGGATATGATGGTCAAAACACTTCAATTTTTGAAGGAATTATTACCGAACAAAACATTCGTATTGATCAATATATCGGTTCTGCTTTAGAGGTAGTTTGTTATGATGAAGCCATTAAAATGACTGTGGGTCGAAAATCTATCACTTTTGCCAATAAGAAAAATAGTGATATAATAAGTTCAATTATTGGTAATTATTCAGGGTTAACAGCTAATGTTACTTCTACCGAAAATAAATTGCCTTCATTAGTTCAATATAATGTGTCAGATTGGGACTTTATTAGAACTAGAGCAGAAGCCAATGGATTGATTATTTCTACAATTAATAATAAAGTTAATGTATTTGCACCAGATGCAGATACTACTTCAGTTAGCACCATTACTTTTGGAGATGATATATATGAATTAAAAGCAAAATTAAATGCGGTGAATCAATTAAGTACTGTAAAAGCAAATTCATGGGACTATAAGAATCAAGAAGTTATTTCAGAAACTGCAGCAAATGAACATGCTGGTCCAGGAAATTTATCTAGTAAAACGCTTTCAGATGTAGTCGGTTTAACAGATTTTGAATTACAAACTACTGCTCCTTTATCAGATTCAGAATTAACAAATTGGTCAAAAGCACAGATGACTAAAAGTTGTTTTTCAAAAATACAAGGAACTGTTTCAACACCAGGTGATTCAATCATATTTCCTGGAAAGTATATTACTTTAAAAGGTGTAGGAGATCGATTTAATGGAGATCACTTTGTTAGTGGAATTCATCATGAGATAAGCAATGGAAATTGGATGTTAACTTGTGAGTTGGGATTATCTCCAAATTGGATTTCTGAACAACCTGAAATAATTGCACCGCCAGCCTCTGGTTTATTGCCAGGAGTACAAGGATTGTTTAATGGAACAGTCAAGAAAATGTATGAAGATCCAGATAGTCAATACAGAGTGTTAGTCGATGTTCCTATATTCGATAGTAATGGTGAAGGGATTTGGGCGCGCTTAACTAATTTTTATGCAACTTCTGGTTTTGGAGCTTTTTTTATGCCTGAAGTAGGTGATGAGGTAGTTGTAGGCTTTTTAAATGAAGACCCAAGGTTTCCTATCATTCTTGGAAGCATGTACAGTAGTTCTAAAAATAAACCATATGAAGATTATTCTCCAAATGAAAAAAATAGCACGAAAGCGATTGTATCAAAATCTGGAATTGCTTTAAAGTTTGATGATGAAAATGAAGTGTTTAGCATCACAACAGCATCAAATAATAAAGCTGTTTTTAGTGATAAAGACAAACAAGTTTCTATAACAGATCAAAATGGAAATAGAATTGTGATGTCTGATGAAGGAATAACTATTTTTAGTGAAAAAGAAGTTTCAATTGAGTCTTCACAAAGTTTAAATCTTAAAGGAGATCAAGGAGTTAATATTGAATCTTCAGGAGGTGATGTTAATATTCAAGGATTGAATATAAAAAATACTGCAGATGAATCATTTAAGGCCCAAGGTAGTGCAACAGCTGAACTTTCAGGCGGCGCAGAAACTACTATAAAAGGCGCAATGGTAATGATTAACTAAATTTAAAACAAAAAAGATATGCCTCCAGCAGCAAGATTAACCGATTTTCATGAATGTCCGATGGAAACACCTGCCTTTCCAATACCAATACCTCATGTAGGAGGACCTATAATCGGGCCAGGAGAACCTACCGTTTTAATTGGTAAATTGCCAGCAGCAAGAGTAGGAGATGAGCTTGTTTGCGTGGGACCACCAGATTCGATTGTTAGCGGTTCAAGCACCGTAATGATAGGTGGAATGCCAGCTGCAAGAATGGGAGATGCGACAGCTCATGGCGGCGAAATAGTTTTAGGTGCTTTTAATGTGATGATAGGAGGATAATTTTTTATTTTTGTAAAATAATTCAAATTAGAAAATCATATATTTTACTTCAATTATGTTAAAAAAAATAGATAAAATGTTAGCAGCTTTAGGCAATGCTAAAGCAATGAAACGACTGCATGAAGATACATTCACCGAAGAAAAAACAGAAAATGTTGGGGGCGATAAAATAGCTGAATCTAAAGAGGGTCAATTGTATATTGGGGTATCTGATATAAACGGGTATCAATTTTTAGAAACGATTATTTTTAGTGGTATTAAAATCAAAACGTTTGACGGAGCAAGATTAACCTTCTTTGGTAACGATAATGATTTCGAGTTAACTTCTGATACACAGGAGATTGTTTCTGAATTTTCTGATACTTCAAATCGTTTTGTTTCACAAGTAAGTTTTGATATTTCTGATGAAGAAATTAAAAAAATTCAAAAAGGAGATTTTAAGCAGATTAAATTCAGTTTTAAGAAAAAGTCAATAACTATGGATCGGGTAGGTCAGTAAGATAAATTCTACATTTTACTCAAAATTTATCTTTTATAAAACTATCATTATTTTTTAGTAGCTTCGGGAAAAAAAGTTATGAAAAATATAATCAATTATCTTTTCTTATGTAGTGTGTCAATTCTTATGGCGCAAAATTATCAATCAGCTGAAAGTGTTGAGTTTGATCCAGTAAACGGACAATGGCTTGTAGCTAACGGATCTAGAATTATCATTGATGATGGGGAAGGAAACCTAAGTTATTTTGGTACAGGAAATGCATCTCATGGAATGGAAGTTCTAGGTAATACATTATTTGCTGTAGCTTCAGGTAGAATTAAAGGATATGATCTTTCTACAGAAGGTGAAATAATGAACCTTGAAATACCTGGAATCGGTTTTCTAAATGGCTTAACAAATGACGGAGCAAATACATTGTACGTAACAGATTTTTCCGCAGGAAAAATATATTCAATTGATGTTACAGATGTATCAAACCCAACCTATGCAGAAATAGTTTCGAGTACTGGAGGAACGCCTAATGGGGTTTTATTTGATGGAGATAATAATCGATTGTTATTTGTTACTTGGGGTGGAAATGCTCAAATAAAAGCAGTTGACTTAGGTACAAACCAAGTTTCTACAATTATTACAACTTCACTTGCCAACATTGATGGAATTGACGATGATAGTGATGGGAATTATTATATTTCCTCATGGTCTCCTGCTAGAATCACAAAATATAATAATGACTTTACAGTATCAGAAATTGTTGATACACCAGGATTAAATTCACCGGCTGATATTGGGTATAGTCAAAGTACAGATGTGTTAGGAATCCCAATGGGTTCAAATGTGATTTTTGTTGATTTAAGTCTTTTGTCAACTAATGATCAAACTTTAAATACTTATGAATATATCGTTTCTTCTAACCCAGTAAATGAGAATTCATATGTACAATTCACATTACAAGAATCTGAAACTATTGATATAAATATTTATGATGCCTCTGGTAAATTAGTCAAAACTATTTTTAATGGTGAGTTGCAGGCAAATACACATAAAATTTCTTTGGCAGGACTTCAATTATCTAGTGGGATTTATTTCTCTAAATTAACAACCAGAAAAGGAATTTCGTTGGTTAAAAAATTAATAGTTAATTAAAACATTTAATATCTAAAATTCTTTCTAAAGCCATTCCGCGAGAGGCTTTTATTAGAATATATTGTTCTTCAAATATTTGATTTTCTAACAATGAATTTAATGCTTCAAAATGTTCAATTTTATGAATATTTGAAGCATTTGTTTTTGTATTATAAAAGTTTTCGCCAATCAAATATGCTACACCTTCAACGTTTTTTTCAATAAATGAAACAATATGTTGATGTTCTTTTTCTGAATCAGATCCTAATTCAAACATATCACCTAAAAATAAAAGCTTATTTTTTCCATCATACTGAATAAAGTTTTCAAGTGCTGCCATCATACTTGAAGGGTTTGCATTATATGCATCCAAAATAATTTTGTTGCTTTCTTTTTCTATGATTTGCGACCTATTATTGCTTGGGATATATGCTTCAATCGCTTCTTTGATATCTTCATTTGAAACTTTTAAATAACTACCAATTGCTATAGCTGCTGCTATATTATTGAAATTATATATTCCAATTAAATGACTTTGAATCGTAAGATCTTGAAATGTAACTGAAAGTTTATTTGTTGCTGCTAAAAGTTCAATTTGAAAATCTTGATTTTTATCTCCAAAAGTGATTTTATTAATTTCTTCCGAATATTTTAATTGTTTAATATCGTTTGCATTGATAAAAACAGATTGATTATGTTCCTTTAGATATCGATATAATTCTGTTTTGCCCTGTATAACTCCTTCTAAACCACCAAAACCTTCTAAATGTGCTTTTCCAAAATTGGTTATATATCCATAATTTGGTTGAGTAATGCTTGCTAATAACTCAATTTCCTTTAAATGATTTGCACCCATTTCAACAACACCTATTTCTGTTTCAGAATCCATTGAAAGTATAGTTAGGGGTACACCTATATGGTTGTTTAGATTTCCAATAGTTGCTGTAGTCTTATATTTTTTTGACAACACACAATTAATTAATTCCTTAGTAGTAGTTTTTCCATTGCTTCCTGTAAGAGCTATAATTGGTATATTGAGATAATTTCTATGAAAAGATGCTAGTTCTTGTAATGTAGTTAGAACATCTTCATAGAGTATAGTTTCACCAGAAGGAATTTGATATTGACTTTCATCAATAATAACTTTAAAGGCACCTTTCTTTATAGCTTCAGACGTAAATTTATTACCATTAAAATTTTCCCCTTTTAGAGCAAAAAACAGACAATCTTTTTTAATAGAACGGGTGTCAGTACAAATTCCTGAACTTTTTAAAAAGAGTTGATGAAGTGAATCTATTTTCATGTAACTATAAAATTATTAAGCTTTTTTGAAGGCTTATTTCAAAGAATAAAGATATAAAAAAAGCCCTCCATAAAAATGAAGGGCTTTTAATTATTTTATAAAAAAGACAATTAATGTGTTGGTCTTTTTCCTTTTTGTGATTTTGAACCTACACGAGACATTGCACATCTAAATCCGATATAGTCTGTTGCCATATCTTCTGGGAAATATCTTCTTTGAGCAGGATCTAACCAATAATCTCTATCTCTCCAAGAACCACCTTTAAATACTCTAACGTTATTGTCAACTAAAGTTGTTCTGCCTCCATCTTTATCGTATCTACGATCCATAGAACCTGTACTATCAGCAGAAACTTGGTGTTTAGGTGAGTTATACATACGTTTAGAATCTTCTTCAGTTTCATCATCATCACCAAATGATTGATAATATCTTGTAGAAGGTTTATCTCCATCGCGATAATCTCTATTATCACTATCAGAGAAGTTTGTTCTTAAATAAGTTTCATTTTCATCTACAGGAACTTGAAGAATTTCACCTGGTAAGTTTCTAGCAATAATTTTACCATTACTTAAGGTGTCATATACAATAGAATCTGCAGTAACAATTTTTACTTTACCATCTTTATCAATAGAGTTTTTAGTATACACATTACCTCTATAGTAGTTGAAATCATTAAATTCATCATCTACAATTGGTCTGTATACATCAGCAACCCATTCGGCAACATTACCAGCCATATCATATAAACCATAGTCATTAGGCTCGTAAGATTTTACTTCAGCAGTAATATCTGCACCATCATCACTCCATCCAGCAATTCCACCATAATCTCCATCACCTTGTTTAAAGTTGGCTAATTGGTCACCACGAGATCTTCTAGCTCCAGAACGAGTATATTGTCCATCCCAAGGATATTTTTTTCTACCTCTATATACATTATAGCTACGTAATCCTACTAATCCAAGAGCAGCATATTCCCACTCAGCTTCAGTTGGAAGACGGTAACCAGGCATTAATAATCCATCTTTACGTTGAACATAAAGGTTAGTACTATCTTTACTTCTTTTAGCTAAAGATTCAGATTTTTTACCACCTCTTGTAATAGAGTCATTACCACCATATGTTTGAGTCGGAGTGTTTAAATACGTTTCAGTACTAAAAGTTTCTCCAGCTTTCGCATCATATCTAGAATTTCTAGCTGTAAAACCTTCTTCTTCTAATATTAACTCATTAACACGATCTGTTCTCCAGTTACAAAATTCAACTGCTTGAATCCAGCTAACTCCTACTGTAGGATAGTCTGAATAAGCAGGGTGACGTAAATAGTTATTCGTCATTACTTCATTGTAACCAAGGCGGTTTCTCCACACTAATGTATCAGGAAGAGCACCTTTATATATGTTTTTGTAATTTTCATCTTCTGGAGGGAATACTGTTTTTAACCAATCAAGATATTCATGATACATTAAATTGGTAACTTCAGTTTCGTCCATGTAAAAAGATTGAACATGCTGTTGGTTAGGAGAGTTGTTCCAATCATGCATTGGATCATCTTGTACTTTACCCATGGTAAAAGTACCTCCTTCAATAAAGACTAAACCAGGTGCGGTTTCTTGTTCTTTTGCATTAGGATTATGTTGGAAACCACCTTCTTTGGCGTTCATTTTCCATCCTGTTGCTCGAGAGCTATTTTTATAGTCTCTGTTTTTGTTGCAACTAACCATTAATAATGTTGCAAATACAACGATAAAGAGTTGTAGAATTTGGGTTTTTCTAAAGTTCATAGTTTTCGGTTATGAAAAAATTGGGTTCGCAATATAGTAATTAACGATAAAAAGTCAATATTATTTTAAAAATTAATAAACTGTTAGGTTCAATATATTTTTTCTACTGACCTAAAGGAAACGTATTTGTTTCAGAATTATTATATAAAAATGTGGTTTATGAAAAACTTTAATTTAAATAACCATACTAAGTGTATATTTGAAGCGTTATTTGTTATGATGAAAAAATTTATTCTGCTTATTATATTTTTCTTACCTATTACTGTTCTAGCTCAGAAAAGAGATGTTAAAATAGAATGGGGTAATTTAACTCAATCTAATATATCGAAGGTTGACAAGCCAATACAATCTAATCTTTCAATCGACGACTTTAATTTAAGTTATGTCGACCAATGGAGGGATGATGGTTTTGCTATCGAAAAATCTTTAAAAATCTTTAATGTTGTTTATAGTGCGATAACAACAAAAGAATTAGATAAAGTTAATAAAGAATTAATTCCAACAGAACTTAACTATAGCATACAAAGTACAAAGGGTAGAGAGATTATTTATACCGTAATTAAGCTATCGCCCATTGTAAAAATTCAGGGGCAGTATAAAAAAGTTACTTCATTTTCATTCACATATAACAAAAGTGCTTCACAAGTTTTAGGTGGATTAAATAATAGATTAAACAATATACCTATATCAAATTCTGTACTTGCATCAGGAAATTGGTATAAATTTCAAGTAGATAAAACAGGGATTTACCGAATTAGTAAAAGCTTTTTATCTAGTTTAGGAATGAATACCGATAATATTAACCCTAGAAATATTAAAATTTATGGTAACGGTGGAAAACCACTACCCTTAGTAAATAGTGATAATACAATTTTTGATGTACCAGAAAATACGATTCAAGTTATAGGAGAAGAAGATGGTGATTTTGGGAATAGTGACTATATATTATTTTATGGTATAGGGGTTGTAGGCTATGATGCAGAAAATGACACCAATAATAACCCATATAGTGATGAGTCATATTACTTTATAACTAGTGATGGTGGACCAGGGTTGAGGGTCCAAGATATGATCGAGCCAACCGGAAATCCAAATCAAATAATTACAAGTTTTAACGATTTTCAATTTCATGAACTAGACCAGTACAGTCCTGCAATTGTTGGTAGAAGATGGTATGGTAATCGTTTCGATATAAACAATGAACAACATTTTGAATTTAATTTTCCAAATATAATTTCAGGGCAAGATATGAATGTTGTTGCAAAAACAGGTTCAGCTTCTGAATCTGGAACTTCAATGGCTATTTCAATTAATGAAACAAGTGTAAATCCGTTACTTTTTGGTACTATTGATGATACAAATTTATTAAGTACAAGAACATTAAATACTTTTCTGCCAGCAGGTGGTGAAACAGTAACTGTAGATATAAGTTATAATAATGGAGGAAACCCTTCAAGTGTAGGGTATTTAGATTATATAAGAATTAATGCATTAAGAGAATTAAAAGGAATTGGTGGACAAATGTCTTTTCGTAAAAGCGATGCAGATATAATGTTTGGGATAGGTGAATACCAAATAAGTAGTGCTGATCAATTTTCTCAGGTTTGGGATGTAACAAATTTTCAATCTATTACAACCAAGAAAAATTCAAATAACGAATCTACTTTAAGTTTTAAAGCTTCTCTTGGAGAAGTAAGAGAATATGTAGCAGTAAATCCCAATGATTATTATACACCAATTAAAGGTGCAGAAACTAAAATCTATAATCAAAATTTAAAAGGAACTATTTTTAATGATTCATCTGGAAATTTTCAAGATATTGATTATTTAATAGTAACGTCACCTTTCTTATTGCAGCCAGCATTGCGACTTGCAAATCATAGAAAAAATATTGATGGGTTAAATGTAAAAGTAATAACTACAGATAAAATTTATAACGAATTTAGCTCAGGTAAACAAGATATTGGAGCAATTAGAAACTTGGTTAGGTATATTTATGAAAATGCATCTTCTGCAGATAATAGAATAAAATACCTCTGTTTATTTGGTGATAGTTCTGTTGATTATAAATCTAGATTACCAAACAATAATAATATTGTACCAACTTTTCACAGGAGAAGAAGTACAAGTACATTTTCTTCCTTTATGACTGATGACTTTTTTGGTTGTATGGATATAACAGAAGGGGGCATGGAAGATTCTGCCGAAAAATTAGATATTGCTGTCGGAAGAATTTTAGCAGATGAAGTAAGTTTGGCTAATGCCATGATTGATAAAATTGAAAACTATGAGTCAAAAGAATCCTATGGTAATTGGCGTAATAATTTTATAATAGTATCAGATGATGTAGATGAATTTTATGAATATGATGCCTTAGAAGTTACTTTAGACGATATTGGAGATGAAGTTTCAGAAGAAAAGCCTTTTATCAATGTAAAGAAAATCCATACAGATGCTTTTCAACAAGAGACTTCTGCTGGTGGAAATCGTTATCCTGAAGTAAATGAGGCAGTTAAAAATGCTATAGAAGTTGGTGGCTTAATTTTTAATTATTTTGGACATGGTGGTGAAGATGGATTAGCTAAAGAATTTGTTTATACAAAAGGAGGAGCTCAAAACCTACAAAACAAAAACCGATATACTTGTTTTGTTACAGTTACTTGTGAATTCACAAAATTTGATAATCCTTTAAGGCCAACGGCTGGAGAATATACCTATTGGAATAAAGAGGGTGGAGCAATTTCTATGATTACAACAACTCGTGCAGTAAGTGTGGGAGTAGGAGTAACATTTAATAAAGCGTTGACAAAAAATCTTTTTGGTTTTGGCTTAGACATTCCAGATACGCCAGCAGAAGCTTTAAGGGTAACTAAAAATGAAGTTAGTAGTGATAATAGAAGAGTAATATTTTATATTGGAGATCCTGCGATGCACTTAGCTTTTCCTAAAAAGAGTATTCGCCTTACAACATTAAATGGAGTGCCTATTGATCAAGAAACTGATACTCTAAAAGCACTTAGCAAAATAAGGATTGGAGGAGAAGTGTTATTAGAAAACGGACAGTTATTTTCAGACTACAATGGAGTGTTAGAAGCTAAAATATTTGATAAAGACCTACAACGACAAACATTAGCTAATGATGGAGTTAGAGATACCAATATTGATATTGATAACGATGGAGATACAAATAATATATTGATATTAAATTTTAAAACACTAGGCGAAACATTGTTTAATGGTAAAGCGACAGTAACAAATGGTCTGTTTGAGTTTGAGTTTGTTGTTCCTAGAGATATACAAATACCAATAGGATTAGGTAAAGTGAATTTTTATTCTCAAAAAAACAACGAATTAGAAAATCAAACAGGTTATAACTTAGATATTAAGGTAGGAGGTATTAATGAAAATGCTCCTGAAGACAATGAAGGGCCAGAAATACAGCTTTTTATGAATGATGAAAGTTTTGTGTCTGGAGGAGTTACTAACGATTCACCTTTCTTGATAGCTAAATTACAAGATGAAAATGGAATTAATACAGCTAGTGGAATTGGTCATGATATTGTAGCTGTTTTAGATGGTGATGAATCTAATCCATTTGTGTTAAACGAGTATTACCAAGCTGAAGTTGATGATTTTACAAAAGGGATTACAAACTTTAAATTAAGAGATTTAGAGGACGGATTACATACTTTAACTTTAAAAGCGTGGGATGTTTATAATAATTCTTCAACATCAGAAATTCAATTTGTTGTTGCAAATGAGGATCAATTAAAAATAACAAGAGTATTAAATTATCCTAACCCTTTTGTAAATTATACAGAATTTTGGTTCAATCATAACCGACCTTTTGAACCTTTAAATGTGCAAGTACAAGTTTTTACTGTAACTGGGAAAATTGTTTGGACTAAAAACCAGATAATAAACACCGATGGATTTTTATCTCGTGAAATAATTTGGGATGGAAAAGATGATTTTGGAGATTTAATAGGAAAAGGTGTTTATGTTTATAAGATTTCAGTAAAATCTACGTTAACCAATCAACTTGTTGAAAAATACGAAAAACTAGTTATTCTATAAAAAATTAAAATTATATTTGTTAAAAATTTAAATACCTCATGAAGAAAATTATTATTCCAATTTTAATTGTTCTATTTACAATTAATGTATCAGCTCAGGATGAAGATAGAAGAGTTATAACAACAGCAGTTCCCTTTGCTCTAATTGCAGGAGACGCACGTTCTGCTGGTATGGGAGATATTGGTGTTGCAACTTCTGCTGATGCTTTTTCACAACAATGGAACCCAGCAAAATATGCTTTCGCAATCTCTAAACAAGGAGTTGGTGTTACATATACACCCTATTTAAGTAAATTAGTTAATGACATATTTTTAGGTAATTTAGTCTATTATAATAGATTAAATGAAAGAAGTGCTGTTGCTGGTAGTTTACGTTATTTCAGTTTAGGTGATGTCGAATTAAGAAATGATGCTATTCAAGAACCATTAATTGAAAGTCCAAATGAATTAATTTTTGACCTTTCTTATTCTTTACGCCTTAACGAACGTTTTGCTATGGCAGTAACGGGTCGTTATTTGCGTTCAGACCTAAAAATAGGAGCTTTAGAAGGTGATGCTACAGCGGCAAGTTCATTTGCTGTAGATATTTCTGGTTACTACCAAAGTGAAGAAATTGCTTATAGCGATTTTGATGGACGTTGGAGAGCTGGTTTCAATGTTTCTAATATTGGTCCAAAAATTAAATATGATGATGTAGGTCAAGAAAACAACCTTCCAACTAATTTAGGATTAGGTGCTGGTTTTGATTTTATTTTAGATGAATACAATAAAGTAGGAGTTAATTTAGAATTGAATAAATTATTAGTTCCTACACCTCAAGACCCAGATTTAAATGGTGATGGTGAAATTACTCCTGAAGAAATTGCTGAGAACAATCAAGATTATCAAGATATCAGTTTCTTTTCTGGTATGTTCCAATCTTTCGGTGATGCACCAGATGGATTTAGTGAAGAGTTAAAAGAATTTACATGGGCACTAGGTGCTGAATATTGGTATCAAGATTCATTCGCTTTTAGAACAGGTTATTTTCATGAAAGTGAAGAAAAAGGATCTAGACAATTTTTATCAATAGGTGCTGGATTTAAATATACAGCAATCAATATAGATGTTTCTTATTTATTCTCAACTTCTAAAGTAAGAAGTCCATTAGAAGGTTCACTTCGTTTTGGTCTTACTTTCAACTTTGGAGATGAATATGACGAATACTAGAATTTGGCAAAAAAAATAAAAATTGAAACAGAATTAGAAGTTTTCGAATCAATTTCGGAATTACCTACTTCGATTCAAAATTTAATGAATAAGGCGCATGAAGCTCGTGAAAAAGCTTATGCGCCTTATTCACATTTTAGAGTTGGAGCTACCTTATTACTTGAATCTGGAACTATTATTTCTGGAAATAATCAAGAAAATGCAGCATACCCTTCAGGATTATGTGCTGAACGAGTTGCTGTGTACCATGCAGGAGCAGTGTATCCTTCTCAAAAAATCACTTCATTAGCAATAACTGCTAGATCACTTAATAAAAAAATAACAGAACCAATACCACCTTGCGGTGCATGTAGACAAGCATTAGTAGAGTATGAAGTAAAACAAGAATCTGATATAGAAACTTATTTTATGGGAGAATCTGGTAAAATTATAAAGGCAAATTCTATCAAAGATTTATTACCACTCATATTTAATAAAGAATACCTTTAGAATTCTTTAACTAACAATTATCTATTCTTTTTACTTTAGTATTTTGTAGTACTTAATAATATAGTATTTTTGTCAACCGTGAATTATTTTTCTTTTAGAAAAAAACGATATTATTTTTATGAAAAGAATCACAAAGAAAACATACCTAGACTGGTACGAACAAATGTATTTTTGGCGCAAGTTCGAAGATAAATTAGCACAAGTTTATATAAAACAAAAGGTGAGAGGATTTCTCCACCTTTATAATGGACAGGAAGCTGTATTAGCTGGTGCCTTACATGCAATGGATCTTACTAAAGATCGTATGATTACTGCCTACAGAAATCATGTGCAGCCTATTGGAATGGGAGTAGATCCTAAAAAAGTAATGGCTGAATTATATGGAAAAGCAACAGGAACTTCTCAAGGACTTGGAGGCTCAATGCATATATTTTCAAAAGAACATCGTTTTTATGGAGGGCATGGAATTGTTGGAGGTCAAATGCCTTTAGGCGCGGGACTTGCTTTTGCAGATAAATATTTTAAAAGAGATTCAGTAACTCTTACTTTCATGGGGGATGGCGCTACACGTCAAGGTGCTTTGCATGAAGCTTTTAATTTAGCAATGCTTTGGAACCTTCCTGTGGTATTTTGTTGTGAGAACAACGGTTATGCTATGGGAACTTCTGTTGAACGTACTGCTAATCACGTAGATATTTGGAAGCTTGGTTTAGGATATAAAATGCCTTGTAAACCTGTTGATGGAATGAATCCAGAAACTGTAGCAAAAGAATTAGATGAAGCGATTAAAAGAGCTAGAAGTGGAGGAGGACCAACATTTTTAGAAATTAGAACCTATCGTTATAGAGGTCACTCAATGAGTGATGCTCAACATTATAGAACAAAAGAAGAGGTTGCAGATAAGCGAAAAGAAGATCCAATCACATATGTGAAGGATAAAATTCTTGAAAAAAAGTATGCTACTGAAAAAGACTTAAAAGAAATAGACGCTCGTGTAAAAGATTTAGTTGCTGAATGTGAAAAGTTTGCTGACGAATCTCCATATCCAGAAAAGAATGTGATGTACGATGCAGTATATGAACAAGAAGATTATCCTTTTTTACCACATAAATTATAAGTAATATGGCAGAAGTAATTAACATGCCGCGTTTGAGCGACACCATGGAAGAAGGTACTGTTGCAAATTGGCTAAAAAAAGTAGGTGATAAAGTAGAGGAAGGAGATATCCTAGCTGAAATCGAAACCGATAAAGCAACTATGGAATTCGAATCATTTTATGATGGAACCCTACTACATATTGGAGTTCAAGAAGGTGAAACTACACTTGTAGATCAGTTACTTTGTATTATTGGTGATGAAAATGAAGATATTTCTGGTATAATCAATGGGAATAATAACGAAGCACACCCTAAAGAAATATCAGAAACTAAAGAAGAAACTATTTCTGAAGTAATTGAAGAGTCAAAATCTGTAGTGGTATTACCTGAAGGTGTTGAAGTTATTACTATGCCTCGTTTAAGTGATACAATGACTGAAGGTACGGTTGCTACATGGAATAAAAAAGAAGGAGAAAAAGTTGAAGAAGGTGATATTCTAGCTGAAATCGAAACTGATAAAGCAACCATGGAATTTGAATCATTCTATACAGGTACTTTATTAAAAATTGGAATTGCTGAAGGTGAATCTGCTATAGTTGATAGTGTTCTAGCTATTGTTGGCCCTAAGGGAACAGATGTTTCAGGAATTTTAGAAAATTATACAACAGCGACAGCTGTTTCAGAAGTAAAAGAAGAAAAGGTAACTCCAGTTCAGGAAGTTAAAAAAGAAACTCCTAAAGTTGTTTCTCAACCTGTAGATAATTCAAATAATAACACGCGAATATTTATTTCTCCATTGGCTAAAAAATTAGCTGATGAAAAAGGTATTAGCCTTAATTTAGTAAAAGGTAGTGGTGAAAATGGACGTATCATTAAACGTGATATTGAAAATTATCAACCCGCTACGTCAAGCCAAGCATATGTTCCAGTTGGAGTAGAAGCTTTTGAAGAAGTGAAAAACTCGCAAATGCGTAAGGTAATTGCTAGGCGTTTAGGTGAATCAAAATTCATGGCGCCACACTATTACTTAACAATAGAATTGGATATGGATCATGCAATGGCTGCTAGAAAAGCGATTAATGCAGATCCTGAAGTAAAGATCTCATTCAATGATATGATTGTTAAGGCTTGTGCGATGGCATTACGTAAACATCCAAGAGTGAATACGCAATGGACAGAAGCAGCAACACTAATTGCAAAACATATTCATATTGGAGTTGCAGTTGCTGTTGAAGATGGATTAGTAGTTCCTGTGTTGAAGTTTGCAGATCAGATGACTTTTAATCAAATAGGAGCTTCTGTAAGAGATTTAGCAGGAAGAGCAAGAAATAAAAAATTAACTCCACAAGAAATGGAGGGAAGTACGTTTACAGTTTCTAATCTTGGAATGTTTGGTATTAAAGAATTTACTTCAATTATCAATCAACCTAATTCAGCAATTTTATCTGTAGGAGCTATTGTACAAAAACCTGTAGTAAAAAATGGACAGGTTGCTGTTGGAAATACGATGACAGTTACATTAGCCTGCGATCATAGAACTGTAGATGGAGCAACTGGAGCAGCATTTTTACAAACACTTAGGACTTTTATAGAGAATCCTGTAACGATGTTTGTTTAAAATTTAATTAAAATTTAATGTTCCGCTATGTACAGTTTTACTGAATATAGCGGAATTTATGTATATTACATTTATGAAGAATATTATCATTACCGGAACAAGTAGAGGTATCGGATTTGAAATGGTTCAACTATTTTGTAAAGCTGGATATCAAGTACTAGCTCTTTCAAGAAACGAGAAGCCTATTTCTATTTTAAACCTAAAAGGTTGTACTGCTTTTTCATTCGATATTACCAATGAAAATGATATCAAAAAGGTTTCAGAATTTATTTCTGATAAATGGAACAAAGTAGATGTACTAATCAATAATTCAGGAGCATTACTTAATAAACCTTTTTCCGAAACTTCACTTTCAGCCTTTAAAAAAGTGTACGATGTAAATGTGTTTGGAGTTGCAGAGCTTACTAAGGCAGTTATTCCTTTTATGAAGAAAGATGGACATGTTGTTAATGTGAGTAGTATGGGAGGAATTCAAGGAAGTTTAAAATTTCCAGGATTGAGCGCCTATAGTAGCAGTAAAGGAGCATTAATTACTTTATCTGAATTATTAGCTGAAGAATATAAAGAAACCGGACCATCGATTAATGTACTTGCATTAGGAGCCGTTCAAACTGAAATGTTAGAGGAAGCTTTTCCTGGATATGAAGCGCCAGTATCAGCCTTAGAAATGGCAGAATATATTGTTGATTTTTCATTAACAGGACAGAAAATGTATAATGGTAAAATATTACAAGTATCGAGTTCAACACCTTAATGGATGCAAAAAATACTTTCAAATTATTTGCCACAAGCAGCTGTAACTCCTGTATTCGACTTAATTAAATCGCATCATGTGTATTTAAAAATTGTCAATGAACGAGTAACTCGTCATGGTGATTATAGAAAGTTACCAGATGGTCAACATCAAATAACGATTAATTCAAATTTAAATAGCTATCGGTTTTTAATTACTTTAATACATGAGATTGCACATTTGCATGCGTTCAAAAAATATGGAAGAGTGATTAAACCGCATGGTTTAGAATGGAAACATACCTTCCAGCAACTTATGTTGCCATATTTAAGACCAGAAATATTTCCGATGCAATTATTGCCTTTATTGGCTATTCATTTTAAAAATCCGAAAGCGAGTAGTGATACAGATGCTAAATTATCGTTAGCATTAAAGCAATTTGATGAACCCAATGATAAAAACTATATATTTGAAATACCCTTTGGAAGTACATTTCGATTATATAATGGTAAGATCTTTGTGAGAGGTAATAAACGTGTTAAACGTTACGAATGTAAAGAATTAGCGACTGGTAGAGTATATTTATTTAATCCGAATGCTGAAGTAGAATTATTAAAATAAATTGAATGAATAAAAATTATTACGCAGTAATCATGGCAGGAGGAATCGGATCTAGGTTCTGGCCAGTAAGTACTACAGATTTCCCTAAACAGTTCCATGATATGCTTGGAACAGGACAATCATTATTGCAAAAAACTTTTACGAGATTACAAGGTTTAATTCCTTCAGAAAATATTTTAATACTAACAAACGAACGTTATTTAGATTTGGTTTTAGAGCAACTTCCTGAAATTACAGAAGATCAAGTTGTATTAGAACCGGCAATGCGTAATACAGCACCTTGTATTTTATTGTCAGCATTAAAAATATATAAGAAAAATCCAGATGCTCAAATGATTGTAGCACCAAGTGATCATTGGATAGAAGATGAAGTTGCATTTTTAAGAGATGTTGAATTATGTTTTAAGACGTGTGCTTCAGAAGATAAATTATTAACTCTTGGTATTGAACCAACATTCCCAAACACTGGTTATGGTTATATTGAAAGTGATAAAGAGGATGATAATGTAATTAAAAAAGTAAATCAGTTTAGAGAGAAGCCTGATTATGAAACTGCAAAAGAATTTATTGCCGCAGGTAATTATTCATGGAATGCAGGGATTTTTCTATGGAGCGTAAAAAGTATTATTTCTTCTTTTGAAAAAAATATGCCAGTTATGTTTTCTTTATTTTCAGAAGGGAATGAAGCATATAATACTTCAGAAGAAAAACACTTTATCGAGAATAATTATAGTAAAGCCGAAAATATCTCAATTGATTATGGTATTTTAGAAAAAGCTGAGAACGTTTGTGTAAAAAATGCTACTTTCGACT
>JAHRWC010000391.1 GCA_019090365.1 Flavobacteriaceae bacterium | reverse complement strand
TATTGGCATAAAATGCAATAGGAGTGTTTGCAGGTAATGAAGATGTACTTTCTGAATTATAAACAGTATAATCTATTTCTAGATTTCTATCTCCACATTCTAAACCTCCATTTATGGTATTAATACTTATTGTTGCATCTGGTAATTCTACATTTAATACGGTGATAATATTATTTACCATTACAAAATCTTGTAACGATGTTAAAGTAACGGTTGCTGATGTATCGCCTGGATTAATGTTATTCTCAATATCGTAAAAATCGATATCCATGTTAAACATTGTATTTGATCCAGTAAAACTATTTGTACTATTAAATGCATTATCCTCAGGATTTAAAGGAGGGTTACTAATTGGATTTCCATTTATTTGTAGTGTTTCTCCATTGGCAAGAGATTGATCACCTTCCCAAGCAATAAAACCTATTTTAGCTCCTTCATTGTCTACCACTAATAAATTTTCGAGTGTGATTGTGATTGAATTATTTAAAGCTGAAACACTTTGAAGTCCGTCAAATACATTTATTTGATTTTGAGGAAGTGTACTATCTTCATAAATTACACTTACTGCCCAACCTCCAAAGTTTGTAGTGTTAGAACAATAGGGAGTAATGTCTATATCTAAATCTGAAAAAGTATAAGTATCATTTCCATTTGCGATAAGATATTCAGTGATATCTGCAAAGGCAGCAAAGAATTGAAGATTATTTAAGATGTCATTAAACTCTCTTTCTGCCTGAATTAAAGTTCCATTTAAAGAAACTTCAGTATCATTTGTAATACTACTTCCTGCCCAATATAAATAGGCAGCAACAATTGTCTGATTAGTTTCTAATTGAAAATCGGCACTGCTTTCTGATAAGATTTCACAAATATTATTTCCTCCTGTGTTTTCAATTAAATTGAGTGTGTTTCCGAAGGCTTTATAATCGTAGTGTCCATTAAATTGTTGGTATAATGAAACATCTTGAGCAGCAAGTAAAAAAGGGAATAATAGAAAAAGTAAAAGACTATTCTTTTTAATTAAACTCATACCAATTTTTAAGCTCAATATACGTAATATTTTACTTAAAAATTGATATTAGAAAAGGAGTCAGATTATAAATCTCTTTTCTTTAATATTAGATACGACCAGTAAATAAATAACGCAGACCAAGCCATAACAATTAATACACTTAGTATTGGAACCTCATAGTTTGAACTAATATCTTCTCCTAATTGTGTAGCAACAGATTGTACTGCACCTAATCTTGTGAAAGGTTCTTCAATTAAATCTGACATTGCATTTAAAGGAAGAAAATTATAAACAGATTCAAATAGATCGGTTCCTGTTTTAACTTTTATGTACTGAAATAAGATCGCAATTAGACCTTCTATTACTTGCCATAAACCTAAAAACCCTAGGGCAAATGCTGATTTTTTAACCAGAAATGCAATGAACATACAGAAGCTAAAAAAGCTAAATAGTTTTAAAAAGTATGCAAATAGGTATTCTAAATCACTAAAAATAATTGAGAACTCATTGTAATCTGAAAAAATTAAACCTAAAATTAATGAGATTGCAAATAAGAATATCGTTGAAATAAATGAAAATAACAAAACAGTTAATACTTTAGAGGTTAAGAATTCTCTTTTACTCAAGCCATCTATTAAGTTCTGTTTTAAGGTTCTATTGCTATATTCATTTGCAACAATGGATACAATAACAATTGCAAAGAAAATTTTAAGCCATGCCGTCATCCATGAATTAAAATGCCAGACATAAGGAAAATTAAAAATTCCTTGATCCGCAACTCTAAAGTTAACACCTCCAAAGTTAAATTCAATCGAAACAATAAATGCAATAAAGCATATTAATGAAAAATATACAATCGAAATTACTTTTGCCGATTTGTTATATTTAAGTTTATGTAATTCTATAGTTAGTAGTCGAAACATGGATGTTAGTTTTGGTTTTTAGTAATTTCAAGGAACTGTTCTTCTAAACTTTCTTTTCTATGGACTAAATAAGATAAATTAATGCCCTTCTCAAAAAGAAATTTATTTAATTCTGAACCATCCATCGGTGTTTTTAAATATGCGATGAGCATATCATTTTCTCTTTCAATACTCCCAAAATTTTCATGATTAGAAAGTATGTTTTCTAAAGCATCCAAATCATTACTTTGTAAAGTGAAAAATCCATGACTTGCATTCATGTTTTCAACACTACCAGAATAAAGGCTTTTTCCTTTTCTTAAAATAACAACATGAGTGCATACTTTTTCAACTTCATCAAGTAAATGTGAAGCTAATAAAATGGTAGTTCCTTCTGCAGCAATTTTTTTAATAATACCTCTAATTTGGTGAATACCTTGAGGGTCTAATCCATTAGTAGGTTCATCTAATATTAAAATTTCAGGGTCATTTAATAGGGCAGAAGCAATAGCAAGTCTTTGTTTCATTCCTAATGAAAATGTGCTAAATTTACTATCTTTTCTATCTAACAATCCAACGACATCTAGCTTTTCATCTACTTTATCTGTAGATACATCTTTAATTTTGCAAACAAGATTTAAGTTTTGCTTAGCAGTCATATATGGATAAAAATTAGGACGCTCGATAATAGCACCTACTTTCTTTAGGGCTTCATGTGTCGTTCCATTACCGTCGAACCAATGAAATTCTCCTTTGGTTTTATTGACTACGTTTAATACAATTCCTAGTGTTGTAGATTTACCACTTCCGTTAGGTCCTAATATTCCGTAAACATTACCTTTTTCTATGGTAACTGATAAATTATCTACTGCGGTTAAGGCGCCGAATTTCTTCGTAAGATTTGATAAGGTTAGTATATGATTCACAATTGGTTTGTTTAGTAATTTGTTTTAAGTACGACGATGCAAATGAAAATTTGTTACACAAATTCATTTAATAAAAAGTTAAATAAAATATAGAGGTGAATTAAAAATCTAGCTTTTTCTTTCTTAGTTCGAAGTTTTTTCCAAGGTATACTTTTCGAACCATTTCGTCTTCTGCAAGCTCTTCAGGTACTCCATGTTTTAAAATACTACCTTCAAACATTAGATAGGTGCGGTCTGTGATTGCTAGGGTTTCTTGCACATTATGATCGGTAATTAGAATACCGATATTTTTATTTTTTAAACGTGCTACAATTCCCTGAATGTCTTCTACTGCTACAGGATCAACACCTGCAAAAGGTTCATCAAGTAAAATGAAATTTGGATCGGTAGCTAATGCACGAGCAATTTCTGTACGTCTTCTTTCACCACCACTTAAAAGGTCACCTCTACTTTTTCGAATATGACCAAGTCCAAATTCTTCAATTAAAGACTCCATTTTATGAACTTGTTCTTTTTTAGATAATTTTGTTAATTGTAAAACACTTAAAATATTATCCTCAATACTTAATTTCCTGAAAACAGAAGCTTCTTGAGCTAAGTACCCAATACCATTTTGAGCTCTTTTATACATTGGAAATTTAGTAATCTCTGTATTATCTAGAAATATTTGTCCTCCATTAGGTTTAATTAAACCAACAATCATATAGAATGAAGTTGTTTTCCCTGCTCCATTTGGACCTAATAAACCAACAATTTCTCCTTGGTTTACTTCCACAGAAATACCTTTTACTACTTTTCTTCCTTTATAAGATTTAACTAAATTTTCAGCTTTTAATTTCATAGGGTATTTTGTAGTGGAACGGAGTTAAAAGTAATATATTTCTTTCCGAAGAAAAAATTATGATGATATTATCATTAATTGCCTTCTGCCTTTTGTTTTTTTAATTTTTTATTTTGTTTTCGAATCACTGACTTTGAAATAAAAATACTTATTTCATATAAAACAACAACAGGTATAGTCACAATCACTTGACTTGCAATATCTGGTGGAGTAATAATTGCTGAAATAATTAATACAATTACTAATGCAAATTTTCGATATTTCCTTAGTATTTGCGGAGTGACAACTCCAATTTTTGTTAGGATATAGATTATTATTGGAAGCTCAAATATAAGTCCGCTAGCTAATGCTGAAGCTCTTACTAAGCCAATATAACTGCTTAAATCGAAGTCATTAAAAACCTGATCACTTACTTGATAAGAACCTAAAAAGTTAATCGATAGTGGGGTTACAACATAATAGCCAAATAATACACCTAAAAAGAAAAGAAACGATGCAATAAAAATAAACCCTTTAGAGCTTTTACGTTCATTGTTTCTTAATCCCGGGCTTATAAATTTCCAAAATTCATATAGTACATAAGGAAAGGCAATAATAAACCCTGCAGTTATAGAAGTCCATAAATGGGCTGAAAATTGACCAGCCATCGTTCTACTTTGAATTCTAAAAGGAAGTTCAGTAAAACAGAAACTTTCTTTAAAGCCTATTGCGTTAGCAATTTTACACAATAATTTATAGGTTGGGAAATCTGCTTTTTTGGGGCCAAAAAGTAATACGTCGAATATAAAATCTTTCGCTAGAAATGCAATTGAAGCAAAAATTACAATAGCAAATGTTGAACGAATTAAATGCCAGCGTAATTCTTCTAAATGATCAAGAAATGACATTTCTTTTTCTATGCCTATTTTTTTTTGGCTTTCCACTTTTATATAATGCCTTCTTTTGTTAGGTTATGAATATGAACCATACCACAATAGCGATTGTTATCTTCAGCTAATAATTGAGTGATTCCATGTTTGTCCATTAGTTCGATAGCTTCAACTGCCATAGCATCGTTTGAAATACTTTTCGGATTTTTAGTCATAATATCCTTAGCAGTTAATCCTTCAAAACTATCTGCTTTTGAAAGCATCCTACGTAAATCACCATCGGTAATAATTCCAATAATTTTATCATCTTCAACTACTGCAGTCACTCCTAACATTTTTTCAGTAATCTCAACAATTACTTCTCTAACATCAGTATCAGGATGTACTTGAGGTTTTTCGTTGATAGAAGTTAAATCACTAACACGTAAATATAATTTTTTACCTAATGAACCTCCTGGATGAAATCTTGCGAAATCTTTACTTGAAAAACCATGTAAATCTAATAGACACATCGCTAAAGCATCTCCAATAACCAATTGAGCAGTTGTACTAGTAGTTGGAGCTAGATTGTTTGGACAGGCTTCTTTTTCTACATAGGCATGTAGTACAAAATCAGCTTGCCTAGTTAATGCTGAAGATCCATTTGATGTAATAGCTATTAATTTATTTCCACGAGCTTTAATTAATGGAACTAATACTTTAATTTCTGGTGTATTTCCACTTTTTGAAATACATATTACTGTATCATTATCTTGGATAGTTCCAAGATCTCCATGAATAGCGTCTGCAGCATGCATAAAAATAGCAGGAGTACCGGTAGAATTTAATGTAGCAACAATCTTAGTAGCGATTATTGCACTTTTACCAATTCCGGTAATGATTACTCTTCCGTTTGAATTATATATATAATCGACCGCAGCAGCAAATTC
>JAHRWC010000390.1 GCA_019090365.1 Flavobacteriaceae bacterium | reverse complement strand
GACCTTGAATTGCAAGTTCTTCATTAGAATCTAAAATTGAGTATAATGAAATTGGAGTATCCAATCTTCTAGAATCATATTTACCTTCAAATCCATCAGTTGCTCCTTGAGTAAAAGCAATTAACATGTTTGAAATCAATCCATATGAATTATCTTTTACGTCTAACCAAACTCGTTGTCTATCTTCATTTTCCGGGTTACGATAATCTGTATTCGGAGAATTAACACGCATGCTATTATTAAATATCACATCACCAGCTCCTAAAGCTTTTACAGCGAATCCTTGACCTGATGCCATAAATTGAGTTGGAATTCCTCCACCATTTGAAGCAGCAGTACCTCCAGATCCTTCATTATAAACTGAAATATCACCTAGGTTGAAATTTAATTGATTGAAACCAGGGAAGTTATTGTTAGGAGGAGTTAAATGTTGCCAGTAATAAACAGCATCTACTAAAGCATTAGTTCCTAAAAATAAATCGATATCTATTGCAGAAGCGTAAGGATTACCAAGCATATTTGGACTTGCTAATCTTGATCCATTATATTTTAAAGTATAAGGGATTTCACCATTATTAAGAGTTCCTAAAGTATAATCTAAAGCAAATTGACCTCCTACAGGTGGAATTCCTGGAGCTTGAGGCTTTACTAAATATCCTTCAGCGATTGTTAAAGCACCGTTGTGGATTTCCCAGTTATTATTGTTGTCATCTACAAAGTTTTCAGTAGTACCACCTACAGCACCATTTGGTACAAATAAATCAGTATTATGACTTAAAACTCTACGACCACTTCCGTAAACTCCTTCACGAGATTCAGAAGACATTGGGCTACCAAGAATCATAAAATCTGTACCACCTAAATTTGGTGTTGTTTTACGAACTGAAATAGAACCATTATTTGTTGCTAAAGCATTATCATTTTTTTGAACTACAGATCCTTCATGTTCTACAATTAAATCGCCATTAACTGTGATATCATGATTTACATCTAAGTAGTTGCCAGCAGCAACAGTTAGTGTTTTAGTAGCATCAACCTCACATGAACATGCTTCAATACTTCCTCCATCTGATGAAGTGTTATAATTTTGACTAATTTTTGCTTTAGAACCTGGTCCTGGAGTTCCATTTGACCAAGAAACACCATTATAAACTGTTTCTTGTGCTTCTACAGTTACTGTAGTAGTACATGTAGATTTATTTCCGTAATCATCTTCAATAGTAAGCGTTACAGTGTTTGGACCTAAATTGTCACAGGTAAAAGTGTCAATATCTATTGATCTTTTTGTAATTCCCATGTTATCTGTAGAACCTCCATCAACTTGAAGTGCTGTAATTGTTACAGTTCCAGCTGCATTTAAAGTAGCAGTTATGTTTTGACAAGCAACCACAGGGTCGACATCATCAAAATTTGGATCTCTTAAAATAAATAATCCACCATCACCATCTGTATGTTCACCACCAAAACCAGTTACCACTAAGTTACCACTTTCAAAGAAAGGATATACATTCCAAGTTCCATCAAAACTTGCATTATTGTGACTAGGGAATACATCAAAATAATCAATTTCTGTCATACTTGGTGGATCTTCATATAATCCATCTACTTTAAGAATTCTCATTCCAGCAGCATAATTTGCTAAATAAAATCTATTTCCTCTAACATAACCATTATGATCTATCGCTGAAGAAGGACCATAGTATGTATAATGTAATACTGGATTATCAAGATCTTGCATATCAAAAACTAATGTTCTTGTATTAAAACCAACATTAGTTTCATCTACTTCATCACCTACAATAAAAAAACGTTTGTCTTCAGTAAACCAACCTTGATGTGTATAATATTTATTTGAATACGTAACTGATCCAATTTCAGAAATACTACTTTTATTAGTTACATCTAAAATTTTAACAAAATCTGAACCACTAAAACTTCCTATTAATAATTCTTTTCCAACGTGTTCAGTGTCTGGTCCATCATATATTAATACTTGAGCATCATGACAATAACCAAAAGAAGAGCTTACATTTCCAGCAATTGAAAGACTTGTAGGATTCGAAAGATCCATGATACGTGGAGCACCACTATTTCTATTTGATCCTAAGATATATAAATAACCTGTGTCTTCATTGATAATAACATTATGAGCATATGAAATACCTCCATATCTACCATCTCCATTTTTATGAAAATCTTGAACGGGAGTACCATTTAAACCTCTTAATCGAGTTAAATCAAATATTTGAACTCCATGATTTCCATTACTATCACTAACAATGTAAGCATGATTATTGTAAACCTTTACATCTCTCCAGTAACTTGTTCCAGTATAAGAATCCATTCTTCCTAAGTAAACAGGATTTAATGGATCTGAAATATTTACAAAAGCAGTACCATCGTTTAAACCTACAATAGCATATTCATCGCCATTTCCATCGGTATCTGTCCATCCCCAAGAATCTGTGGCTTCAATAGAACCCATTGTTGCAGATGAAATATAAGATTGCATTGTTAATCCATCGCATGGATAAGTTCCATCAGACAATCCTCCTGTACAAGGGGATTGAGCAAACATTGTAAATCCTGAAAATAACAGGATCAATGAAATTTGTTTTGTAAAGTTTGACATAAAAAAGTGAGTTAGGTTAAGTTTTTAAATTATTTGATTTTGAGTTATTTTTTAGTTTTTTTCTAAGTAAGTAAATTCAATAGTGCAAGGAAGACCAATACCTACGTAAGCCCTACCAGTACCAGAATTTCCTGAGTCAACAAAATTATCTGAAACTATGACATTAACTTGAAAACGATAAGAGAAAGGTACTCCTGCAACTAATTCTACATATAAAATTAAGGATGAATCGTGTCTAAATTGTTCAAAATAAGTTCCGCTATTTATATCATCATTATAAACAGAATATGCATGGGTGTAGATGTCATAATTTGTTCCATCTAATATAATTCTAAAATATCCCTCTTGAGTCGCCATGGAGGTTATATGGCTAGCATCAACTGAAACTTCTCCTGCACCAAAATTTACGTTGGCTTTAATTCTATAAGTACCTGAATATTTTGGTGTAAATGAAGAACCATTTCCTAAACCAGGAATATCTGTAAAACCATCTGAATATAAAGGTCTAAAACCTAAACTTGATTGTTTTAAACTTTCTGAATCTTCTCTAATAAATTGCGTTACCCATTTTGATCCATTCCAAGCATAAATTCCTGGATATACACTATTTTCACCATCAGTTCCTGCATGAACTTGAGTTGTGTTATATATAACAGTACCAGCAACTAAACTACCACTTCCATCAGGGTTTTGAACAGGAGCTTCAATAATATTTGATGTTAATGCAAACCTTGGATATATAATACCTGCAGTACTGTTTTGCAAATCTATTAATCCTTTAGGAGTGCTTGTAGGAGTACTGTTACTTATCGACACTTGTGCCATCGTCGTCAATGCAATTAAACTAAAAATTGCAAAAAGTATATTTTTATTTTTTATAATATTTTTCATGATTGAGTAATTTTAATTAGATTAAAATTCTAATTTTTATTCTCCTATATATGTAAATTCAATTTGGCAATCTGCTTCATTACCAACATAAGCTCGTCCTAAATCAGAAGATGCACCTGATGGTCCTGAAAGTTCACTAATGATAACATTGTCTACCGATGCGTACCTTGCTTGTTTAACACCGTTAATATATTCAAATCGGATGGTATGTGGTGTGCCAGCAACTACTGTAGCAGAGCCATTATAAGATGCGTTTGTATCTACACTTCCACTATTATCAATATTAACTAAATCCGCCCCTACTTGTGAAGTGCCATCATGGAGATAAACCCTAAATGAATCAAATTTACCGCTTCTCTCTCGGAATCTATAATCAAAGCTTATATATACTGTGTTTACTGTTGGAGTAAAACTCATATAAGCTGTAGCATCTTGCGTACAGTTATTGTTAGCACCGTTAATTGAAAGATGGTCGCCTGGACAGTCCGTACATGAATTATTGGAATTGATTTCCCAACCATCAGTTGAACATTGTGGATCAGAAGTGTGACTTTGAGTTACCGTATAAGAGCCTTCAAAATCTTCATTAATCAAATCAACTGAAGATGGTACTCCAGTAGTAGAACCATTATTAATAAAACCAGGAGCATCATAAGCATCAAAAGTTAATGAAAAAGGATAAATTGCATCTGCAGTAAGGTTAACATAAAAGACATCATAACTTTCTACCCAAATATCCTCATAGTATGTGTCAGAACCAGGACTTATATAACTAGAATAAGCAGAATAAGCACTAGTTTCAAAATCACTATTGTCACTAGTACCATCATTATCAATATCAAATGCAAATCTAAAACTTCCAGAAGCAAGGGCTACATACATACTAGTATTTTTATAAGTTCGACCTGCTCCAAAAATTGATTTCACCTCAATTCTATAAAGTCCTGAATATTTTGCTGTAAATGTATTTGCATCACTTACTCCTAAACCAGGAATATCTTCATACCCACCAGCAGCGTCTGCTTGTGTTCTAAGTAAAGAGGTTTGATTAAATAATTCAGATTGTCTTTTTTTATAGTGAATAAGCCATTTTGAACTTGAAGCATGCCAAGTATAAATTCCTGGGTATACATCATTAGTAGTACCCGTAAATGTTGTATTAGTATTATATACTACGGTTCCATCTACCAAAGCTCCTCCTTGCGGATTTACAACTGGGGATGATACATTTGCAGCAGTTAATGCAACATTTGGATATACTAGACCTGTAGTGGAACTATTAACATCTAAAATTCCTTTTGGGTCTGTGGTATTAATACCCACCTGTGCTAAAGTATTTGTCGTAAAACAAATTAGAGCAAAGAAAATTATTATATATGTTGAAGTATTTTTTTTCATGATTTCTGAATTTAATCGATTGTTAGTCTAGAAAAACAAATTCTACGGTACAAGGAATATCTCCACCTATCCATCCTCTACCATCAGCTTGCCAATCTGGGTTACCAGAAGGATTATCACCATTGTCTTCAATTCCATCTGATAGTGTTTGGTCAAAGCTCAAATTAAAAGAATAGCTTGTACCTGAAACGAGTTCTTTATATATTATAATGGTAGATTGCTCCCAAATATCGTAATAACGAGTACCTGAACCATGTCTAGCAGACCAAGTATTTACTTCATTATCAAATTCTGTAACAGAATTGAATATAAATCTGAATTTTCCTTTTTGTACAACTACATCAACACCGCCGGCAGTAATTTCAGAATACCCACCACCATAATTCATACTCACTTCAATCTTATAAGTACCTGAGTATGTTGGAGTAAAACTAGGGCTTCCTAGATTTGGAATATCTTCATAACTTCCAGTGGTTACGGGTCTAAATGAATCAGAAGGACTTTGTTTAAATATTTGAGCATCTCTTTTGGGAAATTCGTGTATCCAATCATCACCGTCCCACATATAAATACCAGGGTAAACATCATTTAAGCCAGTATTTGTAGTTACAGTATTGTATACAACGGTTCCTACTGCAAGGTTAGAAGATCCATCTGAAGCATTAATTACTGGAGCAGCTTGATCGGTTTTTACTAATGCAACTCTAGGTAGTACAAGTCCATATGTATTTGTACCTGTATCACTATTCAAATCTAATACACCATCGGGTGTAACAGTTCCAATTCCAACTTGAGCAAAAGAGGCAGTAGATAAGAATATTAAAAAAAATGCACACGATAATATATCAGTAAGGCTAATTTTTTTCATAATAGTTCATAATTTGGTATTACAATAATACACAATACTATCGGTAAAACACAAATATTATCGACAAAACAGTGTTTAATTTAACATAATTCCCGATAAACGAACCTGTTGTAAGGTAATTTCCTACAAAAACAGCCATCTAAAAAAAGCTTTTTAATTTCTTGATTTTGCATAATTATTTATATTTTTCTACCATAATATCTGTAAAACTGTTTATATGCTTGTATTTTTTTTGATGTATCAGGAAACCTTAATTCACTAAATAATGATTTTTCATTTGCAGTTCTATTAGTTACATCTTTTCTGTTTGATACAATATGCTATGAAAAGGAAACATTAGAATT
>JAHRWC010000389.1 GCA_019090365.1 Flavobacteriaceae bacterium | reverse complement strand
AGATGTGTATAAGAGAACGTGCTTTACTTATAATATTGGTTGTTTTAGAATTCATGAAGCAAATTAAAAATGATGATATTTTAAAATATAAAGAGAATAAAATGTTTTACATAAATATAGGAATGGTCTTATTTTATGTTGGTTCTTTTCCATATAGTGTATTCCGTTTTGAACTATATGAACACTATTTTTCTGTTTGGAATATTTATTATACTTATTTTTTATTCACTAATTGCATTTTATATTTATTATTTGCGGCATCATTTATATGGGGGAAAAAGAATTAATAGTTTCATTAATATTATTTAATATAATATTTATTGCCTTTATAAGTGCAATCATCATTTTTGTTCGACAATACAGAATAAAAAAGAAAGCTCATTTAGCTGAAATTCAAAATATCGATGAGGTGCATAAAAAAGAACTTCTTGAAACGCAAGTAGAGATTCAATCACAAACCATGAAGCATATTGGAAGAGAAATTCATGATAATATTGGTCAGAAACTTACTCTTGCAAGTTTATATACACAACAATTAGCTTTTGAAAACAAAGCCCCACAAATCAATCAAAACATTGAAAATATAAGTGAAATCATCAATCAATCTTTAATAGAATTAAGGCAATTATCTAAATCATTAACCGATAATTCTATTGAAGAAAATTCTATTACTGAATTATTAAAACAAGAATGTAAAAGAATCAATGATCTAAAAAAATGTGAGGTCATTTTCGATAATGGCTCGAACATTAATATTAAATCTTATCAAGTTAAAAGTTTCTTATTTAGGATTAGTCAAGAGTTTTTACAAAATAGTATTAAACATTCTAAGTGTAAAAACATTCATGTTTCAATACATAAGAACAATGGCAAAATACAATTAACACTAAAGGATGATGGGAAAGGGTTTTCAATTGAAAAATTAAAATCCAAAGGTATCGGACTTAAAAACATGAAAAAGAGAACTATATTAATTGGTGGTAGTTTTCTTTTAGAAAGTGAAAAAGATATAGGCACATCATTAACAATTGAAATTCCATTAAAATGAAAAAAACCATTGTTATCGTAGACGATCATATTTTAATTGCAAATGCTTTAAGCGGAATTATCTCAAATTTCAGTCAGTTTGAAGTTTTATACGTATGTGAAAATGGCTTAGATTTTCAAGAAAAAATTAAAACAAAGCCCGTTCCAGATATTGTATTCTTAGATATAAGCATGCCAGTAATGGATGGTTTTGAAACTGCTGCTTGGATTAAAGAAAAGCATCCAAATGTATTAATAATGGCTTTGAGCATGCAAGATGATGAGCAAAGTGTAATTAAAATGATAAAAAATGGGTCTAAAGGTTATTTGTTAAAAAATGCGCATCCAAAAGAGTTAGAAATTGCTTTAAATAGTATGGTTGAAAAAGGTTCCTTTTTTCCAGAATGGGCAACTAACAAAGTGATGACAAGTTTACGCGAAAACACTTTAGACGCACAATCAAAACTTAATCTATCAGATCGTGAAATTGAATTTTTAAAATACACCGTTACTGAAATGAATTATAAAGAAATTTCTGAAAAGATGTTTTGTAGTCCTAGAACTATAGAAAACTATAGAGATAGTTTATTTGAAAAATTAGAACTTAAAACCAGGGTTGGATTAGCAGTATATGCCATTAAAAATGGTTATTCTGATTAATAATTATATTCGAACAGAAAATGCGTTAGGGATTAAAACGGCATCCTTTTTTTATCTTTTCGAGTAGTATGTTTTAGTATATTGAATAGAGAAATAAAAAAAGATATAGTGGAAAGCCCGACTTTTTTGAAGAACTTCTGAAAGAAAGTAACGTCCAAAAAAAACTCCGAATCTTTTACATTCGGAGTTTATAATTATTATTCTTCATCAACTGGGTCATCCATGACAAAATCGTCCATAAATGCGGTAGTATAATTACCCGATATATAAGCAGGATCTTCCATAAGTTGTCTATGGAATGGAATGGTAGTTTTAATACCTTCTATTACAAATTCATCTAAAGCACGCTTCATTTTATTAATTGCTTCTTCACGTGTTTGAGCAGTCGTGATTAATTTTGCAATCATAGAATCGTAATTAGGCGGAATTGAATACCCAGCATATACATGTGTATCTAAACGAACTCCATGGCCTCCAGGAGCATGTAAAACCGTTATTTTACCAGGAGAAGGTCTAAAGTCATTGTATGGATCTTCAGCATTGATACGACATTCTATAGAGTGTAACTGAGGAGTATAATTTTTTCCTGAAATTGGAACACCAGCAGCTACTAATATTTGTTCTCTAATTAAATCGAAATCAATTACCTGTTCTGTAATTGGGTGTTCTACTTGGATACGAGTATTCATTTCCATGAAGTAGAAATTCCTATTTTTATCTACTAAAAACTCAACCGTTCCAGCTCCTTCGTACTTTATATATTCTGCAGCTTTTACTGCTGCTAATCCCATTTCGTTACGAAGTTTTTTCGTCATAAATGGACTAGGAGTTTCTTCAGTAAGTTTTTGATGTCGTCGTTGTATTGAGCAATCTCTTTCACTTAAATGACAGGCACGTCCTGTAGAGTCACCTACAATTTGAATTTCGATATGGCGAGGCTCTTCAATAAGCTTTTCCATATACATATCATCGTT
>JAHRWC010000388.1 GCA_019090365.1 Flavobacteriaceae bacterium | reverse complement strand
TAAGTGCTAAACCTATTGGTAATAATTCTGGTGGAAGTCCAACAGATTCTAATACAATTACCAACATAACCATTCCTGCTCCAGGAACTGCTGCACTACCAATTGAAGCCAATAGAGCTGTTAATACGATCGTTAATTGATCCCCAATTGTTAATTCTAACCCTAATGCTTGAAATATAAAAACTGCTGCAACAGCTTGATATAAACTAGTTCCATCCATATTTATGGTTGCACCAACGGGTAATACAAAACTCGAAACTTCTTTATCAACACCAATATGCTCTTCTACACGTTCCATAGTCACAGGCAATGTTGCCGCACTAGAACTCGTTGAAAATGCTAATAATTGAGCTGGACTTATTTGCTTTAAAAACCAAAATGGATTCTTTTTTGTGATGGTTCCTACTAAAATTGAATAGAATACGATCATTAATGACAACCCTAACACAACAACTCCAGCATATTGCAATAAAGCAACCAATATATCCGGATCATCTGAAGATACTACGACACTTGCTAATAAGGCAAATACTGCATAAGGAGCAGATAACATAATGAGATCTACCATTTTTAAAACAATATCATTTAAAGAATCAAAAATGTCTTTCATAGGTTTTGCTCGCTTCTCTCCTATTAACAACATTGATATTCCTAAAAAGATAGCAAAGAAAATAACTTGTAACATCAAACCATTATTACTCATGGCTTTAAATGCGTTATCTGGCACCATGTCTTCTAAAAACTGTAAAGGTCCACTAGCTACTTGTTTTGTAGCTTCGGCAATCTTTCCTTTTACACTACTATTTTCAGAATAGGTTTCAGTTAATTTTGTTATGGTTTCTTCAGAAACACCATTTCCTGGTTGAATAACATTCACTAATACAAGTCCTATAGAAATTGCAATAACCGTTGTCATTACATAAATTATTATTGTACGAATACCAATATTCTTAAACTTTGAAATGTCTTTTAAATCAGATATACCTTTAATTAACGACGCTAATATTAGAGGAATCGCAATTAACTTTAATAGGTTGACAAAAATGGTTCCTAAAGGTTTTATCCAATCTGCCACAAATCCTTTACCTCCATCGACTTGCAACATGATAAAGCCGAAAACGATACCAAGTATCATTCCTATTAAAATTTTCCAATGTAAAGCGAGTTTTTTCATGTATAGGTTTTTAATTAGTTTACAATGTAGACAATTTATTTTGAAGCCAATAATCTGCAATTACAAGGGCTGCCATAGCTTCTACGATGGGCACAGCTCTAGGTACTACACAAGGATCATGTCTACCTTTTCCTTGCATTTCTACTATATTTCCTTGATTATCTAAGGCTTCTTGTTTTTGAATAATGGTTGCTACGGGTTTAAATGCTACTCTAAAATAGATATCCATTCCATTGCTAATTCCACCTTGAATTCCACCAGATAAATTAGATTTTGTACTGCCGTCTTCATTGAACAAATCATTGTGTTCACTTCCTTGCATTTTAGCACTACAAAAACCACCACCGTATTCAAATCCTTTTACGGCATTTATAGACAACATTGCCTTTCCAAGTTCTGCATGCAATTTATCGAATACAGGTTCTCCAAGTCCTACTGGCACATTCTGAAGCACACAAGTAATTGTACCTCCTATGGTATCTCCAGCTTTTTTAATTTCTTCAACTTTTGCAATCATTTTTGCTGCTGAAGATTCATCTGGACAACGAATGATATTTGATTCAATTTTACTGAAATCTAAATCCTGATAAGGTTTATCTATAAATATTTCTCCAACTGAAGAAACAAATGCATTGATTTTTATGTTGCTAATTAATTGTTTGGCTATTGCACCTGCAGCTACTCTTACAGCTGTTTCACGCGCTGAAGACCTTCCCCCGCCTCTATAATCACGATGTCCATATTTTTGATCAAACGTATAATCTGCATGTGAAGGACGATAGATATCTTTTATATGTGAATAATCTTTAGACTTCTGATTGGTATTTTCAATTACAAAACCAATTGGTGTTCCTGTTGTCTTTCCTTCAAAAATTCCTGATAGAAAGGTTACGTCATCTTCTTCTTTTCGTTGTGTAACAATTTTAGATTGTCCAGGTTTACGACGTTGCATTTCTAATTGAACTGCCTCTAAATCAATTTCTAAACCAGCTGGGCAACCATCTATAATACCGCCAATAGCTTCACCATGAGACTCTCCAAAAGTGGTTAGATTAAATAGTTTTCCGAAGGAATTGCCTGCCATAGTACCTGTTTTCAACAAATGTAATTGTAATAAACGAAAAATAAAATTTCGAAGGTCTTTAATTAGAATCTAACATTGCATTTCTTAAAATAGTAATAGGATGTAAGGCTACTCGTTGTGTGCCATCTAAAATTTGATGTCGACAACTTGTTCCATTCGCTGCAATTAGAACATTTTCATTGGTCTTTTCAATAGCTGGAAATAAACGTTGTGAACCTATATTCATACTAACTTCATAATGATCTTTTTCAAAACCAAAACTCCCAGCCATTCCGCAACATCCTGAATTTATGATGGTTGGACTATAGTTTTTAGGGAGATTTAAAATATCAAAAGTCACTTTTTGATTACTCAAGGATTTTTGATGGCAATGGTTATGAATCTTTATTTTTTTCTCTTCTGAAGTAAATTGAGAAGCTGAAATCTGATCTTTTTCTATTTCTGAAGCTAAAAATTCTTCAATTAAGAACGTATAATTTGAAATGTTTCTTGCTGAAAATTTATCATCTGCTAAACGTAAGTATTCATCTCTAAATGAAAGTATCGTTGAAGGCTCTAATCCTATCAACACTGAGTTTTCATTTAATCTATCTTTAAAATAAGCAACGTTTTCGTTTGCAAAAAATTTTGCTTCTTTTAAAAACCCTTTAGAAATCAAAGACCTTCCGCTGTCCAAATGTTTAATTATTGATACTTTGTAACCTAATTTCGTTAATAATACATATGCATCTTCAACGATATCAACATCGATGTATTTACTAAATTCATCTACGAATAAATACACTTCTATATTTTTATTAATTTCTTTATTTACAGATAATTGAAGCTTACTATTTAATT
>JAHRWC010000387.1 GCA_019090365.1 Flavobacteriaceae bacterium | reverse complement strand
ATTAGCGGATACAGCGATATCAATACGCATGACGGTAATACGACAATACTCGGCGATTTAGTTGTTAAAGGAAGCATATTTGACCAAGCAGGAGCGGAAGGTATTCCAGAAGTAAAAGTTGAAAATCATTCTAATTTAAGTCGATTAAGTTGTATCAATAATGATATTTCAGAATTAAATGTTTCTAATAATTTTAATTTAGAATATTTATCCTGTAATGAAAATAATTTATCAGCTATAGATTTAAGTAATAATTCTATTTTAAAATGGTTTTATGGAGAGTATAATTTATTTACATCATTAGATGTAACAAATAATCCAGAATTGATTTATCTATGGATAAGTCATAATCAATTAAATAGTCTAGATCTTACAAATAATGAAGTATTAGAAACATTGTATTGTACACATAACATGTTAGCCTCTTTAAATGTTTCTCATATTACTACTCTATCCTATTTAGGTTGTAGATTTAACCAATTACAAAGCTTAGATGTTTCATACAATACTAATTTATTATATATAAGCTGTAGAGATAATCAATTAGAGTATTTAAATATAAAGAATACAAATAATGAAAACATGAATGTTGTTTGGACATATAACAACCCTAACCTTCTTTGTATACAAGTTGATGATGAGAATTATGCAAACAATCAAGATTGTGATTTACCTAATTATGATGGTTGGTGTAAAGACGATTGGACCAGTTATAGTGAGAATTGTTCATTTGGAGTAGAAGACTTTAATGTCAAAGATTTCAAATTATATCCAAACCCTGTAAAAGATTTTTTGACTATTTCTTCTGAAAAACAAGTTGATTACCTTAAAATTTATTCATTACAAGGTGTTATTATAAAGGAAGGTTATTCTAATAATATAAATGTTTCAGATTTAAACTCAGGAATATATTTTACTGAAATTACTATTGAAGGAATAAGTTTCGTTAAGAAGTTTATCAAAAACTAAAATCCATATATTTGATTTTTAAATTAAAAGCATGCCCATTACACCCAAAAAAATTACAACGTTTACATTCTTTAAACTTCCTTCAGTATATTGGTTAGGGGTACGAGTTAAATCAATTTCAGAAACAGATTGTACCGTTAAGGTAAAACATCGATGGATTTCTCAAAATCCATTTAAATCATTGTTTTGGGCAGTTCAAGGAATGGCAGCAGAGCTTTCAACAGGAGCTATGGTCATGAGTTGTATCCATGATAGTAAGCTTCCAATTGCTATGTTGGTAGCAAACAACAAAGCTAATTTTTCAAAAAAAGCAACAGGTAAAATTACGTTTACTTGTCATGATGGATTAAAAATTAAAGAAGCAATACAAAAAGCAATTGAAACGAAAGAAGGTCAAACTTGTTGGATGTCCTCAATAGGTACAAATGAAAATGGTGATGTTGTTTCAACTTTTGAATTTGAATGGACCGTTAAATTGAGATCTAAGAAATAATTTTTTATGAATTGATTGTAACAAAGCTTATAATTCTTCAACTCATAAGCGTAAAATAAAAACAATTATAATGACTGCACACGAAATAGATTACACCATTTATGGTGAAGAAATGCAATATGTTGAAATAGAATTAGACCCACAAGAAGGTGTTGTAGCTGAAGCGGGAAGTTTTATGATGATGGACGACGGAATTAAAATGGAAACCATTTTTGGAGATGGCTCAAAAAAGGATGAAGGTTTGATGGGGAAAATATTTGGAGCGGGTAAAAGATTATTGACAGGGGAGAGTTTATTTATGACTGCTTTTTATAATACCATAGGAGGTAAAAAGAAAGTTTCGTTTGCTTCACCGTATCCAGGAAAAATAATTGCTGTTGATTTAACAAAATTCGGAAATAAATTTATTTGTCAGAAAGACGCATTTTTATGCGCCGCTAAAGGAGTTTCTATAGGAATAGAGTTTTCAAAGAAGCTTGGAAGAGGGTTATTTGGAGGCGAAGGTTTTATCATGCAAAAATTAGAAGGCGATGGAATGGCCTTTGTTCATGCAGGTGGAACTACTTCAGTTAAAGAGTTAGCTGTAGGAGAAAAATTAAAAGTGGATACAGGCTGTATAATAGGTTTCGACAATTCTGTTAATTATGATATCGAGTTTGTAGGCGGAATTAAAAACACCTTATTTGGAGGGGAAGGAATGTTCTTCGCAACCCTTACAGGTCCTGGTACAGTTTATATTCAATCATTACCATTTAGTAGATTAGCTAAACGTGTTTGGGCATCTGCACCAAGAGGTGGAGGTAAAGATAAAGGTGAAGGTAGTATTTTAGGGAGTTTAGGCGATTTAATAGATGGAGATAATAGATAAAAAGATGTTAAATTTTGCTCCTTGAAGAATATTGTATCCTTTTTTTTGTTATCTTTAAAAAGTAATACTAAAAAACTGAGCTTATAAAAAAACACTACTTAATTTTTACTTACTAAAAATGGCTAGAGCAATGTTTGATTACACTAAAGCTGTACTTTCAAAAGTCAGTTTCGATGTAAACTTGTTCTGTAAAGAATTAAAAAAAGCGTTAACCCGCTTATTACCTCATGAAATTGAGGAATTAAGAATTTGGGTTAATAATTTAATTTCGCAGAACCCCCAATTAGATCAATGTTTAATTTATTTAAAAGCATAAAAAAATCCCTTAATTTCGGTTAAGGGATTTTTTAATTTTAAGATTTAAACTATTTTAAAGGACTAATCACTTTTATATCCTGAAAAGATATAGCTCCCCTAATTACACCTGTAATTACATCATACATTGCATTTACAATTTGCATTTTTAATTCACTTTTTCTATAAATAATACTTACTTCTCTAGCTGGAGACGGTTCATTAAAATAACGCAAGTATTTTTTTTGCTCTTTCGAAACATCTAATGTATGTAAATAGGGTAGAAGTGTCATTCCTAAACCTTCGTTTGAAAGTTTAATCAATGTTTCAAAGCTTCCACTCTCTAATTGAAAAGATTCATCGGTATTATCTTTAAATGCCTTGCAGATATTTATAATACCATCTCTAAAGCAATGGCCATCTTCTAATAATAAGATATCATCTATGTCAAGATCTTTGCCATCTATTTTTTTATTTGAGAATAGACGATGATTTTCAGGTACATATCCAACAAAAGGTTCAAAATATAATACGCGCTCTTTAATCCTATCTTGATTTAATGGAGTTGCAGCAATAGCAGCATCTAAATGCCCGTCATTTATTTTTGAAATAATTTCCTGAGTAGTAAGCTCCTCTATTTTTAAATGAACCTTTGGATATTTATTGGTAAAATTCTTTAAAAACATAGGGAGTAACGTTGGCATAATCGTAGGAATGATTCCTAGTTTAAATTCACCTCCAATAAAACCTTTTTCTTGATCAACTACATCTTTCATTCTTGAAGCTTCATTCACTATATTTCTAGCCTGAGTAACAATCTTTTTTCCTATCTCAGTTAACTCTATTGGTTTTTTTCCTCTATTAAAAATTAATATATCCAACTCTTCTTCTAATTTCTGTATTTGCATACTTAAGGTAGGTTGAGTTACAAAGGTTTTTTGAGCAGCCCTTGTAAAGTTTTGATACTCAGCTACGGCTAAAACATATTTTAATTGTGTGATTGTCATATTAATTGTCTTTGAAACAAAAATACAAATTGTATTGATAATATCTATGTTAAAATATTTTTAATTAGAATTTATCTATACAAAAAACCCAATACGAACAAGTATTGGATTTATAATTTTAGTTGAAATAGTATTATAATCTTATCTCCATTTCAATAGGTGTAGCTTCCACTGTAAATTTTGCATCACTCCATTGTGGTGGGCCAAAACTCATTACATTGTTTGATACTCCATATGCTTCTTTTGGCATTCCTGTGTCTTCAAAATCCATTCTTTTATTATCGTTTTTATCATGTAATATGATAATACCATAGGTTCCAGGTTCTACATTTTCGAAGGTCACTATTGATTTTCCATCAGTAATACTATTTCCTTTAGCCACTAAAGGATTTTTCATAAAAGTAGCTTCATTATGTAATGAAAATAAAACAGTTCCTTCTGTTCCTTGTAGGCTCACTGTTACAGTAATTGTAGTTCCTTCAGTAGTAATTTCAGTTTCATTTTTTTCAGATTGAGCCGAGATGAATAAAGATGATAAGGTTAATGCGATTGTAAAAAGTAGCGTTTTCATAATGTTGAGTTTTTGATTTGTTATTTATTTCTGAAACAAAGATGCAATCAAACCTCTTCTTTTTATAAATTAAAGAACTCAACTGTAATATCTTGAAGATGAATTGTAATT
>JAHRWC010000386.1 GCA_019090365.1 Flavobacteriaceae bacterium | reverse complement strand
TTATGAATGATCCAATATTTAATAAGAGATATAAATACTTCATTTTTTGAAATATTTTAAAGGTGGGAAAAGCATTCCAAAACACTCACCGTGTTCTTTTCCTAAGTGTTTATGGTGCATTTTATGAGCTCGTCTTATTCCTTTAGCGTACCAATTATTAGCATTTCTGAATAATTTAAATCGTTGATGAATAAATATATCATGAACCATAAAATAAGTAAAACCATAAGCGAATATTCCCAACCCAATTGGAAGGCCTGCCCAAAAGCCGAAATATTGCCAGCCAATAAAGCAAGATATACTAACCAATGCATAAAATAAAAAAAAGTAATCATTACGTTCCCACCAACTGTTATGCCCTTTATGATGGTGATCTTTGTGAAGCCTCCATAAAAATCCATGCATTACATATTTATGGGTAAACCAAGCCATAAACTCCATTCCACAATAGGTAAGTAAGAAAATTAATATCCAAAGAACAGTCTCCATTTAATTTACTAGATTGAGTTGATATTTTACATAACTTCGAGTTAAAAGGTAAATCTTTTTATGATTTGCAACCCTAATTCTTGTGTTTTTAATTTCAATTGCTGGTACTTTGTTTAACTTTTTAAGTAACCTTTTATAATATCTATAGGCCATATAAACACCGAATTTTGCTTCAACAGGAAGATTTACTATTCCTTGATATCCTTTATTTAAATCACTCTCAATGTCAAGAATAATTTTCCTTTTTGAAGTTTCATCTAAGGCATCCAAATTTGTATTTGGAAAATATGTTCTATTTAAATCATCATAGTCTTCTTTTAAATCTCTTAGAAAATTAATCTTTTGAAAAGCAGAACCTAAATGCATTGCCCCATCTTTTAAATCATTAAATTTTGAGGCATCACCTTTAACAAAAACCTGTAAGCACATTAATCCAACTACATCTGCCGAACCGTAAATGTATTCTTTGTATTCATTTTCCGTACTATAAACATTTTTTGATAAGTCTAGTTCCATACTCTTCATGAATGAATCAATTAAATGCCTTTCAATTCCATAGGTATGAACTGTATTCTGAAATGCATTTAATATTGGATTAATACTTATTTTTTCTTTTAAGGCTAAATCCAGATCTTTTTTAAGACGATCAAACAGAATTACTTTGTCATACTCATGAAAACTATCTACAATTTCATCTGCTAACCTTACAAAACCATAGATGTTATAGATGTCTTGACGGATGGACTTATGTAGCATTTTTGTAGCTAATGAAAACGAAGTACTATAAGCTTTAGTAATTGATTTACTTGTTGAATTTGATATATTGTCAAAAATTGATTTCATTATTTATGATGCTTTTTTAATTAAACCAGCGACTAATTTTCCAGAAATTAACGAAGGTGGAACACCAGGACCTGGAACTGTAAGTTGCCCTGTAAAAAATAGGTTGTCTACCTTTTTACTTTTAAGTTTTGGTCTTAAAAACGCTGTTTGCGTTAGCGTATTTGCTAATCCGTATGCATTTCCTTTAAAAGAATTATAATCCTTTTCAAAATCCTTGATACAATAAGACTCTTTAAATAAAATGCTACTCTTTACTTCTTGTTGGGTTAGCTTTTCAAAACGATTTATGATTTTTTCAAAGTACTCTTCTCGTACTTCAGGGATGTCATCTAATCCTGGAGCAAGTGGAATTAAGAAAATCCCTGCTTCATTACCTTCAGGAGCAATATTATTATCAGTTATTGATGGAAAGCTAGCATAAAATAATGGCTCTGTTGGCCATTGGGGTTTGTCGTAAATTTCTTTTGAATGTTTTTCAAAATCTACATCAAAGAATAAGGTATGGTGATTAACGTTTTGTATTTTTTTATTGAATCCAACATAGAATAAAAGCGCAGAAGGAGCAAAGGTCTTTTTATTCCAATATTTTTCTGAATATTGTCTATTACTTTTATTTAATAATGTTTCAGTGTGATGGTAATCTGCTCCACTTAAAACTATGTCTGAAAATACTTCAGTATCATTAATGATTAAGCCAATAGCTTTTTGATCTTCAATAATAATTTTTTCAACTTCATGGTCTGTTTTTATTTTCACACCTAATTCAAGTGCAAGTTCTTTCATTCCATCAATTACACTATACATTCCATTTTTAGGATGAAATGTACCTAGACCAAAGTCTGCATAATTCATAAAACTATAAAAGGCCGGTGTGTTTGAAGGTTTTGCACCAAGAAATAATACAGGGAATTCTAAAATTGAAATTAATCGAGGGTTTTTGAATTCTTTACGTACTTCTTTACTAATAGTACTAAAAAATTGATCGATCTTTTTAATAGTAGTAGGAGTAATAAGTTCTAATATTGAAATACCAGGTCGATATACTAAATCTTTAATAGCAATTTCATAATTATGTAAAGCTTCATTCATGAAACTTCTTAACTTCAAAGAACTCCCTGATTCCTCTTTTTCAAAGGCTATGTAAATTTTTTCTAGTGAATCTTCAATTGAAATAAAATCATTTGTTCCAAAAAATACTCTATAAGCAGGATTTAGTTTAATTAATTCATAATAAGTTGTAGTTTTCTTATTAAAATCTGCGAAAAAGCGTTCAAAAACATCAGGCATCCAATACCATGTTGGGCCCATATCAAATGTAAATCCTTGCTTTTTAAATTGTCTAGCACGGCCACCAATTGATTTGTTTTTTTCATAGATTGTTACTTCATATCCATCTTTTGCTAGATATGAAGCGGCTGCTAAAGAAGCAAACCCTGAACCAATAATAGAGATAGTTTTATTCATTTTGTTTAACAAATATACAAAAATATTAAACAAAACAAAATTTCAATGTAATTTTGTGATTACTTTAGCTTTTCTATTTTTTGAATTAAATCTTTTAAACTTAAAATAAATTGAATATCAAATGATGTTTTTGGTGCTAAAATATTTTGGATTTTACTCCCTAATAACCATAAACCAGAATTAGATGAATCGTTAATTTCAATTTCAAACCTATCAATATATTCTGTTACACTTTCCTTATCTGGTTTTACAGTAAAATAAGATATAAAAGTCACGTTATTATGATGTCTTGTTATATATTTTAAACTGTTTAGTGGAATATTTGGTCCTAAATAAATAGTTTTAAATCCTGCTTTTAGAAATTCGTAATTAGCATATAATAAACCAATCTCATGTATTTCTTCAGTGGGTAAGTATAAGGTGAAAATTGGAGCTTTAGTTTTTTTATACTCTTGAACCTTATCTGTTTCAATAATGATTTTTTGTTTTATTAATTCAGACATGAAGCGTTCATGTGAAGGGTCTATAGTTCCGGTCTGCCATAGAGTTCCTATTTCATTTAGAAGAGGTAGAAAGACATCGAAAAATACTTCTCGAAATGATTTGAATTCAATGAGATCTCTATACGTTTTTGAAAACAATTGATAATCAAAATCGAACATTGCAGTTTTAAATAACTTAATTGCATGTTCTTCTTTTTTACTTTCAGATTGTTCTTGTATTATTTCAAGTATCTTGCTTTCAGGTAACTGAGCAATTTTTGAAATTTTATAACCTGAATTGTATAAAAAAGTTACATTAAGTAACTTTTTTAGATTATTTAAATCGTAATTCCTAATATTTGTGTCTGATCTATTTGGCTCTAATAGATTATATCTTTTTTCCCAGATTCTAATTGTATGGGCTTTTACACCACTTAGATTTTCTAAATCTTTGATGCTGAATTGTGTTTTTACAATCATGCTCTTATATTAAATAATAATAAGGGCACAATTTAGTAAATATTCTGAGTTAATAGTTAAAAGTGTTTAAATAAAAATAAAAATATTTGAACAAAAATTTATTTTCCGCCTTTTGCTTGAAGATCTGCAATACATAATGCATCAAATTCTGGAACTGAAGTTTTACCACGTAAGCTTCTAAAATTTGTGCTTTCAAAATACATTAAACAATTTTCAACAACACAATGGTTTGGATGAGCAGTATCTTCATGATTTGTTGGGTGAATATCATCATCCGATAAATTAACCAAACCTAATATATGTCCAAATTCATGTTGTGTTGTAGTAGCTTCTAACACTAACAAATCACTTCCTTGACTAATTTGTAATTCTAATAATGTTTTTTCAAAAATTACTATTGAAGTATTTCTATAAGCTGTTCCTAAGGTAACCGAAGTACTCGTATCATTACTAGAATTACCATTTGCAAAATAAATATATACCGCTATATCATTTCCAGAAGTATACTCAGTCCTGTGGGTAGATTCTAGGTTTTTAATTTCATCTAATGTTAAAGATGAATCTAGAGGAGTTGTAATTTCAGTTTCAATAAAATGAATATTACCTGGCTTATTTAAACGATTTTCTAACAAGGTTCTAAAAAGAGTTAAAGTTTCATCTTTTGGTCTAAAACCAGTAGCATAAGCAATTTCTATATTGATGTTTTTGTAGATGTCATCAGATAATATATCTTCAGCTGATGCTCCTAAAACTTTTAAATTTTCAGCGTGTGGGTCAATAGCAGAATCTCCAGAATCATCACTTTTACATGATAAAAGTAATATAGATAAGGTGAAAACAAGAACTAACTTTGAAGATAAATTTTTCATTTGGTATTTTTTTTTAACAAACATAAACTTTAATTTTCAATCTAAAAATAAGATGACAAAAAAAAGATTAATCCATATTGGTGAGTTGAGCTAAATAATCAAAGTTTTCTCCTTCTTTTATTATATTAAAATCTAAACCACTAGCCAGACATGCATTTTCAAATAAATTAGGGTCTAAATATAACCAATCAAAGGACTCACTTTTTTCACCCTTATAACTCATTGTAAATTCTAATTCGCCATAATATCGGTCTGCAGGGACTATGATACCGCCTTCTTCTCCTGTATCGTACATATAACGTAAATCGCTCGAATCTATTAAAATTTGACCTTCAGGAAGTAATAATGTTTTTAATTTTTGAAGATATTCAGCAATATGTATCAACTTTTTAAAAATACCCGTACCATTCATGAGTAATAAAATAGTGTCAAATTTTTCATTTTCTAAAGCAAGTAATTCTATGTTTCTTACATCTTTTAAACCTTTTTCTTTACAAACTTTTACAGCACCCTCAGATACATCTATTGCAGTTATATCAAAACCTTTTTTCTGAAGATGAATTGAATGAATACCTGCTCCACAGCCAACATCTAGTACACGTCCTTTCGTTTTTTGTATTGCTTCCTTTTCAATCGAATTCATTTCAGAAAAACTTCTAAATAAATAGGGAAGTGGCATTTCATCTTCTTCACTGATATTAGTTTCAGTTATAATATCTTCGGAATAATTCCCTTGGTGATAATCTAATAATGCTTTTCCTAATATATCTTTCATCTGTTTATAAAATTTTATTAATTCGGACAGATGGAACGTCTAGATCCATTTCTATATGATTTGAATACTTATATAAACGTTTCATTAAATTGAATTACTTTTGAAGCATGATGGAAAATATACTCAATCAGCTTCCTAAAAAGGCCAAAGATAAACATAAGGAGAACAAAAAGTTTTTTGTTAAGCTAAAAAATAAGCCGCCAAGACATTTGGATACCTTAATGGAAGAAATTCATGAAGCAGAGTTTGAAAAGACTGATTGCCTTACTTGTGGCAATTGCTGTAAAACAACTCCTGCTTGGGTTACTGATAAAGATGTTGCACGACTAGCAAAACATTTCAGAATTAAAGAACAGAAATTTATAGAAACGTATCTAGAGATTGATGATGACAATGAGTTTATTATAAAAACGGTGCCTTGCATCTTTTTAGGACATGATAATGAATGTAGTATTTATGATGTACGTCCAAAATCCTGTAGAGAATTTCCACATACCAACCGAAAAAAATTCTATAAGATCTCGGAAACGACGCTTCAAAACGTAGCAATTTGCCCAGCAGCTTTCAATATTGTTGAGGAAATGAAAAAACGACTTCCTGTTCAATACACAGGGGGAGGCTGGAAACCGCCAGAGAAGTTTAGAAGAGGGGGAGGATGATAAAAGGCGACTTGCTTTTATTATGAAGTCATTTTGCCTAGGTTTATTTTTTCAACCTTCGTGAACTTAATTATTCTTACAGCTTTCATGTCTTTCCATAAATAAGTATTTCCTTTTAATCCCTTAGTAGCTTTCATTCTTCTTTGTAATCTACTAATTTCAATATCGGAAGCATCTCTTTTTTCTTCAAGAGTACCGTATAATTTTAAAGCAGGATATTTTTTAAATTTACCTTTTAACAGCGAAGTAAACCAAAACCATTTACTACTATTAACAGCCAAAACACAGATATTTCGATTGCTTTTAGCATTCTCGGGAAGTTTTGTCGGAAACTTTTCGAAATAAAAACCAGAGCTATCTTTATTTAAAAATAAGGAACCAATAGGAGTGATGGTTGGGTTATTTTCATTGTCAACTGAAGCTATTGAAACATGAAGGTTTTGTTTAAAGCTTGTGTTAAAATGATTTCTAATAAATTTCCAATCTTCAATTATATTCATTCTTACTTATATAATAAATACTGATTTCGCATTCGATCGTAAGTTTCAAGATCATTTAACCAAGTAGCTCTAATATCACGAAAAGTATATCCTTTTACAATTTGTTCTTGTAACTTTTTAGTTCCAGCTAATTTGGTAAAGAATTTATTAAAAAAATCTGGTTTTTTACCATATCCCACATAGGCTTCTATCAACCATTCAAGATTTAGAGTACTATATTTTCTAGCCTCTCTTAAATCTAAACCATTGCATAGTTCTCCTTTAAACTTAGGGTATTTCGCTCCTTCATTAGCTTCAGGAGTAAACGTATATGGAAAGTATTTTTCTGGCAATTGAGGTGCCCCAAAAATTTGAAACTGTTTATCTGTACCTCTTCCAGCACTCACAATAGTTCCTTCAAAAAAACAAAGACTCGGATACAAATTAATTGAAACATCATTCGGTAAATTTGGTGAAGGTTTTATTGGTAGTGAATATTCTGTTTTATGATTATAATTAGTCATTTCAATAACAGATATCTCACATTTGATTTTGTTTTCTAGCCATCCTTGTCCGTTGATCATTTGTGCATATTCTCCAATTGTCATTCCATGTACTACAGGTATTGGATGCATCCCAACAAAACTTTTATGTTCTTTTTCTAGCATGGGTCCATCAATATAATGACCATTCGGATTTGGACGATCCATAATTATTAGTGGAATATTTTGTTCAGCGCAAGCCTCCATCATATAATGTAGCGTAGAAATATAAGTGTAAAAACGTGCGCCTACATCTTGAATATCGAAAATCATAACATCAATTCCCTCTAGATGTTTTGGAGAAGGTTTTTTGTTTTTTCCATACAGTGAAAGAATTGGCAATCCTGTTTTTGTATCAATACCATCTTTAACTATTTCACCAGCATCTGCCTTTCCTCGGAAACCATGTTCGGGAGCAAATACTTTTATAAGCTGAATATCTTGTTCTACTAAGAAATCGACCAAATGAATATTTTCTTCTGAAAGCATTGAAGTCTGATTCGCAACAATACCCACTTTTTTATTTTTTAAAAGAGGAAGATATTTATCTGAACGATCTGCTCCAACTTTTAAAGTAAAGTCTTCAATTATTGAATCTTGCTTTATCTGGTTTATTGAATCTTGATTTTTTGCTTTTGTTTCTGAACTAGAACCACAGGAAAAAGCAATAAAAAGAAATAATAAAAATGTACTTTTGAAAAAAGATAACTTCATAAAAAAATAAGTGAATTTCGAATATTTCATCGCTAAGCGAATTATTTCTGCTAAAGACTATAAAAGTAGTATTTCGGCACCAATAATAAAAATTGCAATTACAGCAATTGCTTTAGGAATTATTATGATGTTAATTTCGATTGCTACTGGCTTAGGTCTTCAAAAGAAAATAAAAGAAAAAGTGTCTGCTTTTAATGGCGATATCATTATTTCTAATTACGACACAAATTTTTCTAGCGATTCGCAGATTCCTATTTCAAAAAAACAAGATTTCTACCCTAATTTTTCTTCAGTTGAAGAGATTAAACATATTCAAATTACAGCCTCTAAGGGAGGTATTATAAGAACAGAAACCGATTTTGAAGGAGTAGTGGTAAAAGGAGTAAGTACGGATTATAATTGGCAGTATTTTCAAGAGTTTTTAGTGGAAGGAAGTCTTCCTGATTATACTTCAGAATTGAACGAAGATATTTTAATATCCTCTTATTTAGCCAATCGTTTGAACTTAAAACTGAATGATAAAGTCGTAACTTTTTTTTTAAGAGAGGATAGTAAAAAACCACCAAGAAGTAGAGGTTTTACGATAAAAGGAATTTATAATAGTGGATTTCAGCAATTTGATGAGCAGTTTGTAATTGCTGATTTAAGGCATATTCAACGACTTAATAAATGGAAAGAAAATGAAATTGGTTCTTTCGAATTGTTTATTGATGATTTCTCTGATATCGATACAGTAGGCAATAAAGTTTATGAAGAAACAGGTAGTTTATTAGACGTACAAACCATAAAAGATAAATATTATTCCATATTTGAATGGACCGAACTTTTCGATTTTAATATAGCTTTAATCATTGGAATTATGATTTTAGTAGCAGGAATTAATATGATTACTGCTTTGTTAGTGTTGATATTAGAACGTACCCAGATGATTGGAATTCTAAAAGCATTAGGAGCTAGTGATTGGCAAGTACGAAAAACATTTTTATACAACGCAATGTATTTAATAGTTGTTGGTTTGTTTTGGGGAAATTTAATTGGCTTAGGATTATTATTTGCTCAAAAGTATTTAAAATTGTTTCCTTTAAATCCGAATTCCTATTATGTAAGTGAAGCACCAGTATATATTGATCTTGGTTATATTTTAATGCTGAATGTTGGTACTTTTATATTGTGCTTATTAATGTTGTTGATTCCTTCTTATATCATTTCAAAAATATCTCCTGTTCGGGCGATTCGTTACGAATAGTTGTTACTAAGTCATTCTTGTTTTATATTTTTGCACCGCATTAATAATCACTATGGAATACGCAAAAAATATCCTTGAAACAATTGGTAATACACCACTTATAAAAATTAACAAATTAGCTGAAGAAATTCCAGCACTTGTATTAGCAAAGTATGAAACGTTTAATCCAGGAAACTCGGTAAAAGATCGAATGGCATTAACAATGATAGAAGATGCTGAAGCTGATGGAAGACTACAACCTGGAGGAACTATTATTGAAGGTACTTCTGGAAATACAGGAATGGGATTAGCATTAGCAGCGATTGTTAAAGGGTATAAATGTATTTTCGTTTTAGCAGATAAACAATCAAAAGAAAAGTGTGATATTTTAAGAGCTGTAGGTGCTGAGGTTGTTATTTGTCCAACAGCGGTAGAACCTGAAGATCCTCGTTCTTATTATTCTGTTTCTAAACGATTGTCAGAAGAAACACCAAATAGCTGGTATGTAAATCAGTATGATAATCCTAGTAATGCAAAGGCACATTACGAAAGTACAGGACCAGAAATTTGGAAACAAACCGAAGGAAAAATCACGCACTTTGTGGTTGGAGTAGGAACTGGAGGTACAATTTCTGGAGTAGGTAAATATTTAAAAGAACAAAATCCGAATATAAAAGTTTGGGGAATTGATACCTACGGAAGTGTATTTAAAAAATACCATGAAACAGGAATTTTTGATGAAAAAGAGATTTACCCATATGTAACTGAAGGAATTGGTGAAGATATTTTACCAAAAAATGTTGATTTCAGTATCATAGATGGTTTTACTAAAGTAACAGATAAAGACGGAGCGGTTTATACGCAACGTTTAGCTAAAGAGCTGTCTCTTATACACATCTGAC
>JAHRWC010000385.1 GCA_019090365.1 Flavobacteriaceae bacterium | reverse complement strand
TTAATATGGATCTTAATTTAGATAGCATTCTTAAAAAATAAATTAGGATAATGAGTTTCCGGCTTCTTTTTTAATACTTTAATAACAAAAGTTGATTTTAAAAACCCAAAACCATAACCAAAAAACTGAACAAATATTGCTAAAACTGCTTGTATTGCAATCATTATATTTTTGGTTTGAATTAACGCCAATAAAAAAGCAAAAGCTAGATATAAACCAAAAAAGATTAATAAAAAATAATTACCAAAAGCAGCAAAAACAATAGCTAATATAAGTCCTAAACAAAATAAGCTCGGCAACCAGAAAATCATACGTTCACTATTTGGATGCCATAAATTAAGTATTGGTCTTACTAAACCAAACTTATGAACTTGCTTATAAAATTTAGACCAAGATATACGTCGTTTATGATATACAAATGCACTATTAAAGAGCTTTGTTATAAAACCTAATTTAGTTAATCTTATTGACAAATCGGGATCTTCACCAGGATGAATACATCCAAAACCACCAGAAGCTTCAAATGCAGTTTTAGAAATGCCCATATTAAAGCTTCTAGGTTGAAATTTTCTATTATTAGATTTTGACCCTCTAATTCCGCCAGTAGTAATAAATGATGTCATAGCAAAATTAATTGCTTTTTGCAGATTTGTGAATGATTCATCTGCAGCATCAGGACCTCCAAAACAATCTACATGATCTTGGTGCAACTCATTATTTACTACATTCAAATATTGAGGAGGTAATAAACAATCAGAATCGAGTATAATAAAGTAGTTACCCTTTGCTTTTTGCATTCCAAAATTTCTGGAATCGCCAGGACCCGAATTAGGTTTATTATAATATGAAATATTCAAATCATTTTCAAAACCATTTACAATTGACCTACAATCAATTGTTGAGCCATCTTCGATAATTACAATTTCGAAAGGGATATCTCCTTCCAGTGCTTTGAAGCTTTGTAAAAGTTCTTTGATTTCACCTGGTCTGTTAAAGACAGGAATTATAAATGAATAATGTAATGCATCCATACAACACAAAGGTAAATAAACAAAATACAAAAGCCACCTTATAGGTGGCTTTTGAAATATTATTTGTTTAAGCTTATTGCTTTAAAATTCTTACTGTTTCAGTAACATTATTGATAGTTACTTGCACAAAGTAAGCTCCTTGGCTTAAGTCATTCATATTTAAGTTAGTTTGTAAAGAATTAGGTTTAGCTCTAAGAACTTCTTGACCTAACATATTAAAAACTGATATATTTTGAATGTTATTTTGAGCTTTTAATGACAACTCATTCTTCACTGGATTAGGAAAGTATGTGAAAGCATTTTCATCCTCAAACGTATTAAGTGACAAAGATGCGTCAGAAAGTGTAATATTTATTGTTCCTTCTTCTGTACCGTTATTCCATAACTGAACATAGTATGTTTCACCACCAGTTAAACTAGTTAAGCTAGCACTTGAAGCAGCAACATCGCTACACGACAGTTGAACCAAAGCACCACAAGTACCTTCATACACAGCCAAATGAGCTGCAGTAGCAGTACCTAATGCTGTAACAATATTTACTTCTCCACTTGTAGGAGCAACAAAAGTGTACCATAAATCTGCAATACCTTGGAATTGATCACACTGTGGTTGCGTAGGGTTAATTGTTGCACATGTATTATCTTCTGTAGAGGTAGTTCCATCAACTGGTAATACCGTTGCACTAGCACAATCTTGGTTCATTTGAGCAGGAGTACAAGATGGCGCACATGTCACAGACATTGTAAAGTTTCCTGTATCTCCAAAACTAAATCCTTCCACAGAAATATAATAGGTATCCGTACCATTAGCTGTAAAAGTTAACTCACTTTGCAAACTAAAAGCTCCACAAGCTGACGCATTATCATCATTTCCAGCAACTATAGTAAGATTCCCTGATGTTCCTGTATACACAGCAAGTGAAGAATCGTAATTAGAACCACATAAACTAACTGTAATATCAAACGCACCTTCAGTAGCACTATCATAGCTAAACCACACATTAGGAGCATCCGAATCTACACCAAATAATGCTGTTGTAGGGTTTGCCGATGCTTCATCTAAAGTTGCTGAATCAGTCTCTCCAACTTCTGCTGCTCCACAAGCAACAGGTGTTGCATCTGCAAAATCGTCATTTGCTGGTGCAGGAGGAGGACAAGTATCAACTGTATTCCCTAAAAACACATCACAAGCATTATCTGTCTCATGTTCTAAAGACACGCTTACTGGTGTTCCAGCAGCAAAAGGACCAATAGTAACAGTAGTTGGAACAGAATTAACTAATTCATCTGCTTCACCTCCATCATTTGTTATAGTAACTGTTCCAGAATCGCCTAGATCAGTAACTGTTACATCAATACTAAATTCTTGACTAGGGCAATCTTCAACTAAAGTTACTGAACCAACAGCAGGTGTACATGTTAACGCATTTCTAACTAATACATCATCGATATACCATTCAGAATCGTTATTACCCACATAATGAAAAGCGATATATACTTGAGTTCCTGTAGACGGTAAAGCATATGGTCCATTTTGAACCCATATATCTTCTGTTCCAATTGCAGCATTAAGTGAAGTCCAAGTTGCGGCTGTAGGATCTCCAGAACCAGTATAATCTTCAGACCATAACACATCATGAGTATCTGCAAAACCAGCAAAATTCACATTGTCCCAATATACTAATTCAGGGCCT
>JAHRWC010000384.1 GCA_019090365.1 Flavobacteriaceae bacterium | reverse complement strand
CTTTAGTGCTTTAATAATTTGTTTATCACTTTATCAAATCTAGAATCCATGCAAATACTTATATCGGTTGTCATAAATTTTCCATTATAGAATAAACTAAAGATAGTAGCTGGGCTTGGTGCTGATTGAGCTTGATCTATTGTTTTTAATTTTATCACTTTTAGAGGCAGATTTCTGTTTTTAGCGGTTTCAATAAGAGAGTTTTTTGCATGAAATTCAGCAAAGGGACAACGATTAGAATAATATACTACAATTCCATTCTTATCGGGACATTCGCCACTTTTCACAGATTTATTAAATGATGGAACTTCAGCTTTTGTATTAATTTTTAAGACCAATAAACTAAAACCACTAGAAATCTTTTCAACTTCTTCAAACCCTTGTTTCAGAAACCATTTTGTGTCACTCATAAAATGAAATTTATTTGTTCCAACCACAGTCACTAATCCATCTTTTCCTTTTCCCTTAGCATCTTCAATAGCTGTATTTAGAAGTTTTTTTCCGTAGCCATTTTTTTTGTATTTACCAGAAACCCAAAAACAATTAATATTTAGATAGTTTGGAGCCGTAATTGGTAACCAAGCATTTTCCGCAGGTCCATATTCAATGAATACTTTTGCTCTTTCATCGATACGCCGAAAGACATAACCGTTATTAAATTCCTTTGTTAACCAGTCTTTTTTTGCTTGATAACTATCGGTACATTTCTTATCAGAAATAGCACAACAAATGTGTTCTGAGGGTATAGATTCTGAATTTAAATCAATTAGTTGAATCATTTTATCTTAATTGACAGCAGCTAACATTTCATCTTTTGTAATTCCATCCAGTCCAAACTTGTCAAGCGTTCTAAATGAATTTTTATGATAATCTGTTTCCAATAGCACAGATACTATTTTAATAATTGAAGTCATAATTGGTGTTTCAACTCCAACTACTTTTGCCATATCTTCCAATAAAACTAATCCATACCCTACATCTTCAGTAAAATAACGGTTATCAATTTGAGTTTGTGCATTAATACCAGCAAAACCAGGCGCTTTACTATATCCAGTATCATAGTTTTTTTCTAGCATATAGCCTTGAATATAACCCGTTACAGGCTCAGAAAGAATCTCTAAATCATATGCATTTGCAATTGCCATTCTTTCCTTATCCACAGCCTCCATGAGTCTTCCAACCGCAGGCGTTACACCTTCTTCGTAGAAAAAGAAATCTTCAGGCGATTCAATCCTAGCAACATTTAATAAGCTAACCGCAGGATGAATTACATTATTTCCATTTTGAAGTAATGTTTGTAATACATTTTTAGAAGTTTCACTTCCAGGGTAAATTTCTTTGAAAAACTGAAAAGCTTCCTCTGTTTTTGATGCAGGTAAAGTTGCAAAGAATACACCTTTATTTAATTTGTGAAAAATTCGAATTTGACATGGAGTTTCTATTCTGCATGCATAAGGTAAGGTTGATGTTTCTGAAACAATGATTTCTAATGATGAAAAGTCTAATCCGATTTCTTTTTTAAATATTAAAGCACCTCCATTTGTACCTGGACATATAATCACTTCTTGTCCTTTTTTCATTGCTTTTTTATATTCATGAGCAAAAGCTACAGTTGCATAAGAAGGGCAAACAACATATATTAATTCTGCACCTGAAACTGCTTTTTCGATATCATGGCCAGCATAAGTAATAGCTCCAAAACCACTGATAATTCCAGAACATTCTATACCATTTGCTTTTTTAATTGCTTGAATATTTGTCGAGAATTGTTCAAAATCAAATATTCTTACATCATGCCCTTGCAATGCACATTCTGCTGCAACTGCACAGCCACCATTTCCAGATCCTAATACTGCTATTTTCATATATTTATTTTACGAGTGTTGTATAACTAACCTTATTATAAAGTTAATTTTCACTATATTTTTAAGACTGTTGTAACGGATTAAAGTATGATTCTACTGGTTAATTAGATTTAAACCGTTAGAGGTATAAAGTTACGAAATTTGCTGTTCTAAGCAATGGAAATTAGCTATTGTTATGGATAGATTATTTATTCTTTTCTAAGCGAAGGTAAAGTCGTTCTACTTTATCTCTAGCCCATTGTGTTCTTCTTAAAAACTTGAGGCTGGACTTAATTGAAGGGTCACTTTTAAAGCAATTAATGTTAATTTTTAAAGCTAAGCCTTCCCAACCATAATGCTCAACTAATATTTCAAGTATAGCCGCCAATTTCATTCCATGTAATGGGTTATTGGGCTGTTCTTTTATGGAGTTATTATTTTTATTCATTAGTATGCGTAGTTATTATTTGAGTAATCCTTGCCAAATGATGGTCATCATGTTCAGCTACAAACAAGAATAAATCCATTGTTCTCATAGGTTTTTTAAGTCTAGGATGTAATGCAGTTTTATACACATCTAGCTCATTTAGTTTAACCAACTTATTCAAAGTTATTTCTCTTTGTTTCTGAAATTGAGATAACAACTTTTTAATACCTGTTTTATTATGTTGAGCAAAGTCGGTTTTTTTGTTTTCTAAATCAGCTGATCTTAAATATTCTTTATGTTCCATGATGTCATCTAGTCTTTCATGCCAAAGAGGTTCTAAATCTGTTAGATGCCCAATATTCTCTTTAATTGACCATTTCTCATCAGATTTAAGTTCTAATAATTCAGATGGAATTTGATCAATTTTTGCTTTTAATCGTATAGAGGTTCCATTGAGTCGTTCAATAATTGCAGGAAATATATTTTGTTTGAAAGAAAAATCAAAGCTTCGATCAAACCATCTTATTTGTTGCATAGAATTTATTTTAGATCATTATCTACAGTTTTGTATTACAAATCTGGAAACGGTCATTATTTTATTAAAAGCTTATTTATTGATAATAAATACAAAAGGTAAATTTACCTCAACCAAATTTATAATGAATATTTTTGGTTGAGATAATAATGCTAAACTATTTTTCAACTACATCATTAAGTTGCTTGGTGTCTACATATTGTTGGAAAGCAATTATTTTTCCTTCTTTAAAAGTCCATAAATGAGCAGCTTGTGCATTAAGTTTTTTTCCAGTACTCTTCGCTGTCGCTTTATAACGTAGGGTCGTCAAAACTTGATCATTTTCCATATTGTGATGCGCAATATCATTTAAAGTAAAATCTGGAAAATCTGCAAGAACACGTTCAAAAACACCTTTTAAAACAGCATCTGGGCCAATATAAGGGTTATTGTCAGCTAAGGCATTACCTTCAGCTTCATTCCACACCACCTTTGAATCTAGTGCAGCTAATACAGCAGGGACATCGCCTTTTCCAAAATTTGCGTACAAAGCATCAACAGCTGCTACATTATCAGCGTTGAGTAAAGGATTGATTCCTAATTGAGCCATAAAAGCCAAATTATCCATGAAATCTTGCTCTTGAGCAATTTTGCCATTCTTCATGATTGCAATAGTACTACCTTCTACTTCAATGGATTTGCCTGTTGCAGGAATTCCAAAGAAATTTCCACTATGAGTTCCTTTAAATTTCCAATGTTTTACAAGTTTATCACCTTGCCCAAAAATATCGACAATTGAAAACTCAGAATTTGAAAACCCTGTAGTAAAGTTTGAATAATAATCTTTAAAGGCATCTATACCGACTACATTTTCGGGACTGTAAATAAGAGTGATTTCTGGGTCGAAATTGGTGTCATTGATAAGGTCTAATTTTCCTTCATTAATAATTTCATCCCAAAGCGTGGTATACTTTGCAATATTGTCATCTACTTGTTTGTTGGAATTGTTACAAGCAGTCAGTACTATTAAAGCTGTAATGAAAAGTAATTTAGTTGTTGTTTTCATAAAATAATTATTTAGTTAATATATAGTTGATATTTTCTAAAGATATGATATTAAATTAATTATGAAGTACAGATGAAGAAAGCTATTTTTTTTGCGAAGCAATTGTTGGAAGCGCAACGTGAGAATCAGACTTGCCTGCCGGCAGGCAGGAAGGCAAACGAAGCTACGTTTTCGTTTATTCATATAATTTGCTTTGTATATTTTAAAAAAAAAATGTTGATGTTTTTCTTCAGCCACATTGAATTATATACGTTGTTAGCAAATAGTTGAAAATCATTTGGTGTTTAAATATAATTAATACGAAATCTAATTTACGTAT
>JAHRWC010000383.1 GCA_019090365.1 Flavobacteriaceae bacterium | reverse complement strand
TTTGCTTTGCTTTGTTTTGCTTTGCCTTGCTTTATTTTGATTTGCTTTATTATAAGCAACTTTCTTATTTTTTCTTCGGAGAAATAAACATAATCATTCGTTTCCCTTCTAATTTTGGCATTTGTTCTACTTTACCATACTCTTCTAATTCTTGAGCAAGACGTAATAAAAGAATTTGCCCTTTGTCTTTAAAAATGATAGAACGACCTTTAAAAAACACGTATGCTTTTAATTTCGCACCATCAGTTAAAAACTTGATAGCATGTTTCTTTTTAAACTCATAATCATGATCATCGGTATTAGGTCCAAACCTAATCTCCTTAATAATCACTTTAGTTGCTTTCGATTTTAAAGACTTCTCACGTTTCTTCTGTTCATAAACAAATTTCTTATAATCCATTGCTTTACAAACTGGAGGAGTGGCATTTGGAGATATTTCTACAAGATCTACACCTAATTCTCTAGCAATTTCTAATGCTTTACTAAGTGTATAAACTCCTACTTCAACATTTTCTCCAACTAGACGTACTTCTTCAGCACGTATATTTCGGTTAATATTGTGTAGGTCTTTCTTAATAATCCTTGCGGGTCCCTTACTTCTTTTTCTACGTATTGCTATGGCTATGTAATATTTAAGTTAAACTTCAAACGTTTTTGTATTCTTTTCAATTTCGTTATTTATTAATTCTGAAAATGATTCTGTCGTCATAACTCCAATATCACCTTCACTGTGTCTCCTTACAGAAACTGTACCATCTTTTTCTTCTTGTTCTCCTACAATGAGCATATACGGTACTTTACTCATTTCTGCATCACGAATTTTTTTACCCATAGTTTCGTTTCTATTATCTACAAGGGCGCGAATTTCGTTCTTTTCAAGCAAATTTAAAACTTTTTCAGCGTATTTTTCATATTTTTCACTTAAAGATAAAATACTAACCTGCTCCGGCATAAGCCATAATGGGAAATTTCCGCCTGTATGCTCTAGTAAAATTGCGATAAAACGCTCCATACTGCCAAAAGGAGCACGGTGAATCATGATAGGTCGGTGCATTTCATTATCACTACCTTTATATTCAAGTTCGAAACGTTCAGGTAGATTGTAATCAACTTGGATTGTACCAAGTTGCCAACTTCTACCTAAAGCATCTTTCACCATAAAATCTAATTTAGGCCCATAAAAAGCTGCTTCGCCAGTTTCAACAACATAATTTAAACCTTTGTCATTGGCTGCATTAATTATTGCTTCTTCAGCTTTCTCCCAATTTTCAACATCACCGATATATTTTTCTGGATTATCTGGATCTCTTAATGAAACCTGTGCTGTGAAATTTTCAAAACCTAATGATCCAAATACATAAAGTACTAAGTCAATTACATTTTTAAATTCTTTATCTAATTGGTCTGCAGTACAAAATATATGGGCATCATCTTGTGTAAATCCACGAACTCTTGTAAGACCATGTAATTCTCCACTTTGTTCATAACGATATACAGTACCAAATTCAGCAAAGCGTTTGGGTAAATCTTTATAAGACCATTGACGATGTTTGTAAATTTCGCAATGATGAGGACAATTCATTGGTTTTAAGAAAAACTCTTCATCTTCCTTTGGAGTTCGTATAGGTTGAAAACTATCTTCTCCATATTTCGCATAATGACCAGAAGTCACATATAATTCTTTTTGTCCGATATGCGGTGTCATTACCATTTCATATCCAGCTTTTTTCTGTGCTTTACTTAAAAAGTCTTCTAACCTTTCTCTTAAAGCAGCACCTTTTGGAAGCCAAAGAGGTAAACCTTGACCAACTTTTTGAGAAAAAGTGAAAAGCTCTAGTTCTTTACCTAACTTTCTATGGTCTCTTTTTTTAGCTTCTTCTAGTAATTCTAAATATTCTTTAAGATCTTTTTGTTTAGGAAAAGAAACTCCATAGATACGCGTTAACTGAGTTTTATTTTCATCACCTCTCCAATAAGCTCCAGCAATACTCATTAATTTAATTGCTTTAACTATTCCTGTGTTTGGAATATGTCCTCCACGACATAAATCTGTAAACGAATCATGGTCGCAAAAAGTAATGGTGCCATCTTCTAAGTTTTCAATAAGTTCTACTTTATACTCATTGTTCTGACTTTTATAATATGCTAATGCATCAGCTTTTGAAGATTCGCGTAGAGAGAAGGTATGTTTACCTCTTGCAATCTCAAGCATTTTCTTTTCAATAGTTGGTAAATCTTTATCCGATATAGAATGTTCACCTAAATCAATATCATAGTAAAACCCATTATCAATAGCAGGGCCAATTGTAAGTTTTACACCTGGATACAAATCTTCGATAGCTTGCGCCATAATATGCGCTGATGAATGCCAAAAAGCTTTCTTCCCATTATCATCTCGCCAGGTATAAAGTACCATGTGACCATCGGTAGTTAATTGCGTAGATGTTTCTATGGTTTCTTCGTTAAAAGATGCAGATATAACATTCCTTGCAAAACCTTCACTGATACTTTTTGCTACATCCATAGGAGTAGCACCTTTCTCAAATTGCTTTACACTTCCATCTGGTAAAGTAATCGCTATCATATTCTATAATTTTTTATAAGCTGCAAATATACTACGAGTTTCATCATTTCACAATATAACTTTATAGCATAATAATAAAAGTTTGGGCGCTTTTAGCTGTATGCTCCAGCAAAACCGAGCTTTCTCACCTCGCTTTTAAACCCTAGTAGAAACAGGGTTTAAAGAGCTTAAGCAAAGTGTTCAATCTCTAGCGCGACGAATAGATCATTTTTAAGCATATATATTAAGGTATAAAGTGCACTAATTTGTAATTGATAGGTATTCAGTTCTTTGAAAAAAACTTTATAAAAAAGCGCAAATAAAAGTAGAAAAAGTTTGCTGAATTTAAAAAGCAATCTATATTTGCACCCGCTTTGAGAGACAAGAAAACTCTCAGATTAACAAAGCAAAATTGACATCAAAAAAATATAAAATTATTTTTAAAAAACGTTGTGGGATTTAAAAAGTAATCTATATTTGCACCCGCTTTGAGAGACAAGAAAACTCTAAGAAAAACAAAGCAAAATTGACATCAAAAAAATAT
>JAHRWC010000382.1 GCA_019090365.1 Flavobacteriaceae bacterium | reverse complement strand
CTGGGAAAAAGTTTAACCAGCACATTTCTCGGGTAGTAACCCTCTGGCAGGCTGAAACTACCGCTTAGTTCTTCAAAGTACTTGAATTTATAGGTAACTTTTCCTGAAGGTTTATCTATAATTAAATTTAAAGAATCATCAAATTGTGCATCTACTAATTTCTCTTTTAAACCTAAATAAAATACTTTAGATTTTGAGACTAATACTTCTCCTAATAAAATCAACCCATTGTTTTTATTTGCTTCATATGGATTAAAAGCAACATCCCTATATAAACTATACCCTTGTTCAGTTTTTCTTAATAGAAAAATCTCATTAGTGCTCTTATAAGTACTATACTGTCTCGTTGGAAAAATTGTTTTCTCGCTTTTAACATTATTCTCTTTTACTTTTTGAATAGAAGCCCCTTCAATTACATTTTCTTTCACAATTTCAGTAGAAATAGTTTCATTTTTTACTTCTGAAACATTAGATATATTTGAATTTGAAATATCTTTTTGATTAACATTAAGAGCTATTATACTCGCAAATGACTTCCGTAAAGCATCATTAAAAACTTTACTAAACTCTTTTATTTTACTCTTTCCAAATGCACTTCTATATACTTCTTTACCATGACAATCATTAATAACAATTTGCAATTTTGTATAAATTATTCCATTTTTTCTTACAACATCAGCTTTTAATCCATCGCAAGTAACTAGGTTTTCAGGGACCTCATCTGCTATATATGCATGAAAACCATGCTTATTAAAAAGAAATTTAGTTAATGAGTTTATTTGGTATTTATCCTTTTCTGAAAGAAAATCATATTGTTCTGGAATTACAATATAGCTATAATCACTTAATGTTTTTTGAGCATAACTATTTGAAAAAATAAAAATTAACAGAACAGTTACAAAAGCATATTTATTCATTCTTATCTATTTTAAGGTTGAACCCTAATTGTAAAGATACGTTTTTTGCTTTTGCGACATTTGGATATTTTAAAATATTATCGACTGCTACATAAAAGTTAAACCAATTATAATTTGTACTAAGTCCCATCCCTACATTTGTTGCAGAATATTGATCTATTGTATAGGTAAGTTTTCCTATTAAAAAATCTCCAAATCTTCTTTTATAATAAGCAGTATAAGCAAATTGAGGCTTTTTTGGTCTTTTAATTGCAAACAGTTGAAGTCCTACTTCTTCTCTCCAATCCTCACCTTTGTCTTTATTTAAACAATCACAAACTTTCGAATTCTGCTTTTTTCCAAAGCCATATTTAATACTGGCATTTACTTTTAATGGTCGAAATTGGGTATATGATGAATTTATAGTATCAACAGGAATATCATTTTCAAAATTATCTTCAATATCATTATAATAATCATATGCAGATTCTCCATCGCTTAATGCGGGGAAAAGTAGCTCAATCCCGTCTAAATTATGATTACCTTTTGCTTCATAGCTTTCAGCATCTTTTGTATGAAATACAGCTCCAATATCAATCAAACTTGCTGTAGCGATTAAATTATCTTTAATTTGATAGGTAGCACCTAAATCTACTCCCAAACCAAGGTTTCCTCCAAGAAAAACTCTACTTAACATTTCATTAGCTACTGCCGCACCTGAACCTGCATCACTTAAAGATTGTATTCCAGAAGTTTGAACTGTTACATCTGCGTTTATAATTCTATGTATATAAATATTATCAGATCCTTCAACCTCTACTGTTTTAAATACACCTTCATTATCTGTACTTCTAGCATGTGCTATACTCGAATATATTTTTGCTCTTGCTCCTAAAGTTAGTTTTTCATTGATACGTTTATTTGCTCCAAAATGAAAAACGGATAATAATTCGGCAGTTACACTAATATCATTAAAATGAAAATTTCTTCCAATATGCTCACTGTTTCCTTCCCAAGCCAAGATTGCCCAATCTTTGGGAAAATATGTAAACACATCTAATTCTTCATAAATACCACCTGAATAATATATACCTTTTGAGTTTTTCCAACCAAAGCTTAATATTTCTAATTGCTGATTAACACTAAAAAAATCATATTTATCAAGGCCATAAATCACATTTCTTATTCGTGTATTAATATCTACATTAGATTTTCCAAAAATATCATACGCACTTACGCCAGACGAACCAAAATGAAATGAAACCTGTGATAAAAAAGGAATCCCAACATGGTAATCTTGGTCCATTATGGTAGCTGGATTAACTAGTAATGATTGAGGAATATCTCCAAAATCGTATAGAATTTGTTTGTTTTGACCATATGTCAAACACCCCAATAAAGGGATTAATATAAAGCATAGTAGGTTACGCATAGTTTAAATTTCAAAAAAGTAGGTTGTTTTGGATTGTAGGTTTAGGGCGCCTTCAATATTTTCAAAAGAGGATGGAATAATTACATTAACAACAACTTTCGATGCTAGAGTTAATTCAAGGATTCCTTGGTTCTCAATATTTTCTATATGTTCTGTGAGTACTGGAGCAGCTATTGAACCAGCAGAGATAGGTATTGCTACTTCATAAACTACTTCATCATTTTCATTTAAGAATCTAAATTCTGTCAAAAAGCTAATGGGAGCAGAATTCTCTAATTTAAACAAGTATTCAGCTCTTTTTAAATCATCACGTACAAACGATTCATTTAATATTTCAAAATCTGTTGTATCTGTTACAATTAATCTTTGTTCTCCTGTATTAGGATTAAAATAATCGCTTTGATCTAAAGTGAAGTAAATAAAATCCAGTTCTAAAACTGGAGACAATACTATATCATCTGCCTGATCAAAATCGGTATCTTTTACACAAGAGGTAAAGCATACCATTATTAGTACAGACCAAAATAGTAGGTAAATTGGTTTATTCATAATTATGGGGGTTTTATAAATAACGCTGTAAAATAACAAAATATTTTAAACTAGAGATACATTTTTAATTCTATTAGGTCATCTATTATGTTAAAGTTTGTAGGTATAGATTCTTTCCTATAATTATAAAAAATGGTTTTCATACCTGCATTATCAGCTCCTAAAATATCTGCTTCGTAGGAATCTCCTATCATTATACTTGTTTTAGCAACAGTATTAGCCTTATTAATAGCTTCTGAAAAAATTAAAGGATTAGGTTTTTTAACACCAATTTCTTCTGAAGTAGTAATTGTTTTAAAAAATTTATTAATTCCACTCTTTTCGAGTTTTAATCGCTGTACCTCATCAAAACCGTTTGTTATTATGTGTAGGAAATACCTTTCGTTTAAATAAGTCAATATTAACTCTGCATCTTGAAACAAATGGTTATTCCCTGGCAATTCATCTATATAAGATTCGGCCATTTTATCAATTTCAGTAAAATTAAAAGTCATATTCAATTTACTGAAAGTATCGATTAGTCTTCCTCTACGTAAGTTTAATTTACTTACTTTTTCTTCCCTAAATAATTTCCAATAGTCAAAATTAATAGGTTCATAAACTTCGATGAATTCATTTAAATTCACATCAACTTGATGTTTATTTAATACTCTTTCAAAAGCTAATTTCGAGTTTTTGTCAAAATCCCACAGGGTGTGATCTAAATCAAAAAACACATCTGTTATTTCTTTTTTAAACATTTTTTTGAAGTTTTTCTGAAAACAATTCTCTCCATATTTTATTTCTCTTATTGTCGATAAAATCTAAATTTGTAAAAAACATAGAGAAGGTTCCATTTACTTTATTAACAGACGCTAAAATATGTAAGACTGAATCTCTTATATCTGATGATTTTTTATTTTTAAAAGCATGTGTAGTGAGCGCAATAGGCTGTATTATTAATGGGGTTTTTATTTCATAATCTAAATCATAAAATAGAAACGGTGTACAAGTACTTGCTCTAAACCCAACTGTTTCTTCATAAACCATTGTAAAATCTTTTTCTACTTCTACTTCGATTAAGTTTCTATAGAATTCTGGAAGTTTCACAAAATAACCTTTGTTAACAGAACTAGTAAGCTCCGAGTTTATGACATTCTCTAATTGTTCTTTTTCTTTTTTTATTGCAGTTAAATTCAATAATGAAATTGAAGAAAATATAAGGCCGATGTTTTTATAATCTGAAACAAATTTTATAAGCATTCGATACCGTTTCTTCTGCGCATTGATTCCTTCATAATAATTTAGATCATTTCCCATAAGAAAGAAAACGGTCAACTTTGTTTTATTACTTTTACTTTGAGAAATAACCCATTCAAAAGTATTAAAAGGATCTGTTTTAATTCCAAGAAGAACTTTAGTTCGTCTAAAATTTTTACTGATTCGAAACTTCAATGTATCCTTCGTAAAACCAATAATAGATTTAAGTAAGCCTTTTTGTTTAAATGCATAAGGATTGCTTGCCTCTATTAAATTATGAATTTCCATTTCCTTTTTAAAAAAGGATAAATCTGGAAAGTTTTCAGACAACACTATCTTAAATTTATATGCCCAAATATCTATTACTGGATATTGCAAAAAGTTTTCTTTAAATGCTAAACTCTCTGAAGCTGGAAATCTACCGTATTCATCTTTTACATGAGGAAGGTATTCTTCATACCGACTTAATAAATAAAAACTAGCCGAAAAAATATCGAATGGTAATGCGCTTTTATCACTTACTTGAAAAAAACATTTCGTTTCTTCCCAAGGTTTTACATTTATCTCAACACTTTCGATCCCTTGATGTGACAAAATCTCTTGGCTTTGTAAAAAAAGTTCATTTCCTAAAGGTTGTTTTCCATAAGATAATTTAGGACCATCTTCTGCGATAAAAGTTTCGATAGCATTAGTAAATTTAATTTCAATACCTAAAATTCTTGTACATATATGTTTAAATACATATGTAAATCGAGGAGTTATTTTTTGAGTATAAATTAAAAGCATTATTAGCTATAGTATGTTTTCATCTGCAAAGCTAAAATACGTTTTTTCAGTAATTATAAGATGATCCAGCACTTTAATATCTATACTCTCTGCTGCTTTCTTTAATTTTTGAGTGAGTTGTTTATCTGCATGACTTGGCTGTAAGGTTCCTGAGGGATGATTATGCGCTAATATTATTGAAACAGCTCCTATTTGTAGAGCATTTTTCAACACCAGACGAATATCAACTAATGTTCCTGTTATTCCTCCTTTACTTATTTGTGATTTCTGAAGTACTTTATTCGAATTGTTTAAATAAATAATCCAAAATTCTTCGTGTGGTAATTCTCCTAATAATGGGTGCAGTATTTTAAAAACAGTATTACTTGAAGTTATCTTATCTTTTTTTACTCCTTCGGAAGAAGTATGTCTTTTACTTAATTCCATAGCAGCAATAATTGAAATAGCTTTTGCCTCTCCTATTCCTTTAAAAGCAATAAAATCATTAAATGAACATTTACCCAATTCATTTAAGTTATTATCTACTGATGCTAATATTCGTTTACTCAATTCGACAGCACTTTCAGATCGACTTCCCGAACCAATTAAAATAGCTAGAAGTTCTGCATCGCTTAATATTGATTTCCCTTTCTGAAGTAATTTTTCCCTTGGACGGTCGTCCTCATTCCATTGTTTAATGGAAAATGAATTTGTTTCGTATTTCAAAATTATATGAATTTCTTCCTAGGGAGTGATTAAAGATAATCATATATTTAAACTGAAAAAAATATCACTAAAAATTTAAACATGAAATCACTATTTGAAACTGAATCATTTCAAGAGATTACATCTAGAATTGAAAAACTAGATGAACAAACTAAAGCTACTTGGGGTAAAATGAATGTTGGGCAAATGACCAAGCACTGTCAAATACCTTTTGAAGTAATAAATGGAACTGTTAAGCCAAGTTTTAAGGTTGGTTTCTTTAAAAAAATGTTGTTTTCCATGATGAAACCTATGATGTATAATGATAAGTTATGGAAACAAAGTGTTCGAACTGGCAAAGAATTTATCATAGATTATGAAGTAGATTTCAACCAAGAAAAAACAAAATTGATTTCTATGTTAAATCAATTTCACGATAGAAAAAATCAAGAAGTTTGGGATCCACATCCAATTTTTGGATCTTTTAAAAAAGAACAATGGGGTAAAATGCAATACAAACATTTAGACCATCACTTAAGACAATTTGGAGTTTAAATAAACACGTATGTATCCACCAAAATATCATCAATCAAACGACCAACAAAAAATGATTACTGTTATCAAACAGTATCCATTTGCTATGTTAGTATCTGTATTAGAACACAAGCCATCAATAACACATATACCAATCATTTACAATGAAAACACTGGTAAACTTGTCGCTCACATAGACAAATATAATCCGCAAGTAGCGACTTTAAATGATGGCGCCGAAGTAACTGTAGTTTTTAGAGGGCCAGACTCCTACATTTCTCCAAGTGTATATGTAACTAAACAATTACCTACATGGAAT
>JAHRWC010000381.1 GCA_019090365.1 Flavobacteriaceae bacterium | reverse complement strand
TAAGTTGCACCAAAGAAAAAGAAGTTTCTATTTCAGATTTAGCGTTGATTCCTAAACCTCAAAGTGTAGAAATTCAGAAAGGAAATTTTGAATTGGATAAATCTTCTACTTTTTATTCAGATAAGGAATTTGAAATTGCTTCAGACTTCTTCCAAAATTTTTTAAAAAAAGGAGCAGGAATTCAATTAGAGAATACTTCAAAAAATGAAGCTTCCATAGTTGTTGAAAAAGATGAAAGCCAAAAAAGTGAAGGTTATTCTTTAGTTGTTTCAGAAAAAAAAATTACGATTAAAGCGAGTGATGCTTCAGGAGCATTTTACGGAATACAAACATTAAGACAGTTATTACCAAGCTCATTTGAAGGATCTAAAAAAACAATTCGGTTTCCTATTTTGGTTCAAAATGTGAACATTAAGGATGCTCCAAAATTTAAATACCGAGGAATGCATTTAGATGTTGGAAGACATTTCTTTCCGAAGGAATTCATTAAAAAATACATCGCTTCGATGGCACTTTTAAAAATGAATTATTTCCATTGGCATTTAACCGAAGATCAAGGCTGGCGTATCGAAATTAAAAAATACCCAAGATTAACAAGCCATGCAGCGAATAGAAATGAAACTTTAATTGGTCATTACAGCGATCAACCCACAAAATATGATAAAACGCCCTATGGCGGATTTTACACCCAAGAAGACATCAAAGAAATTGTTGCTTTTGCTGAAAAACATAACGTAATAATTATTCCAGAAATTGAAATGCCTGGACATGCACAAGCTGCAATAAGTGCATACCCAGAATTAGGTTGCACAGGAAAAGATGTGCCTGTTGCAACGACTTGGGGAGTGTTTGAAAATATTTATTGTCCCAATCAGAAGACTTTTGCTTTTCTAGAAGATGTACTAACTGAAGTTATTGATCTTTTTCCGGGAGAGTATATTCATATTGGAGGGGATGAAGCTCCAAAGACACAATGGAAAAAATGCAATCATTGCCAGAAATTAATCAAAGAGCATAACTTAAAAGACGAGCATGGATTGCAAAGTTATTTCATTCAGAGAATGGAAAAATTTCTCAATAGTAAAGGCAAGAAAATTATAGGTTGGGATGAAATTTTAGAAGGTGGTTTAGCTCCTAATGCCACTGTGATGTCTTGGCGAGGAATGGAAGGCGGAATAGAAGCAGCTAAAGCTAAACATGGTGTAATTATGACACCAACTTCACATGCGTATTTTGATTATTATCAGTCAGATTCAGCCGAAGAACCTTTAGCTATTGGAGGATTGCTTCCTTTAAAGAAAGTGTATAGTTTTAATCCGATACCAAAGGAATTAACTAATGAAGAATCAGCTTTTATTTTAGGAGCGCAAGGAAATGTGTGGACGGAATACATGAAAACTGAAGAGCAAGTAGAATACATGGCATTTCCAAGAATGTTGGCTATGAGTGAAGTAGTTTGGAGTGGTCCTTCTAGCAATATTGAAGCAGATTATTCGGAGTTTTTATTGCATTTAGAACCTTTTTTAAATCGCTTGAAAGCATTAGATATTAACCATGCTAATCATTTATACGAATTAGAAGGAACAGTAATTAAGAAAGGCGGAAAATTATATTATCAATTAAAAACTCCAACCACTGGAAAAGATATTTTCTATCAAATTAATAATGGTATTTCAACAAAATATACTGAACCATTTTCCATTTCTGAAAGCTCATCAATACAATCACAAGTTTCATTAAATGGAGAATTATTAGGGAAATTATATAAAGACACTATTGTTTTTCATCAGGCTATTTCTGGATCAATTGAACTAGATATTGCTCCAAATAAAGCCTATGATGCAGGCGGAAAAGATGCTTTAATCAATGGGATTAATGGAAGTGATAATAGATATGGTGATAACGAATGGTTAGGGTTTTGGGGAGATGATGTTGAAATCAGTTTAGATTTAGGGGAACAAAAAGACATAAAGTCATTTAAGACGCGGTTTTACAATGCAACAAGGCAATGGATTTATGCACCCAAAGAAATTGAAATATTTGCTTCTGTAGACAATGTGGCTTATGCTTTATTGAAAAGAATTAAGAGAGATGGTATTGAAAGTGAAGAAAGAATTGTTGAGATTGCTACTGAAATTTATCCTACAAAGATACGATTTGTTAAAATTAGAGTTCAAAACTATGGATTAATTCCTGAAGGGAAACAAGGTGCTGGAAATAAAGCATGGACATTTATTGACGAATTAATATTTGAATAATATGAACATTGAGATATGTGCAAATTCTTTTGAAAGCTCTAAAAATGCTCAAGAAGCGGGAGCAGATCGTATTGAGTTATGCACAGAATTATCGGTTGGAGGATTAACGCCTTCACATGGTTTGATAGAAAAAGTTTTTGCTGAATTATCGATTCCAGTACATGTATTAATACGACCACGAAGTGGTGATTTTTGTTATTCTGAAGAGGAGTTAGATATCATGATTCGTGATATTATATATTGTAAAAAATTAGGGTGTTCAGGAATTGTAAGTGGTGTTTTAAGTCTAGAAAACGATATTAACATATTAGCAACTAAAAAATTAATTAAAGCTTCAGAAGGAATGGAATTCACGTTCCATCGTGCTTTTGATTGGTGTAAAAACCCTATAGAAGAAGTTAATAATTTATATAAAATAGGAGTTCATAGAATTTTAAGTTCTGGTCAAAAATCAACAGCTATTGAAGGAATTGAGTTGTTAAAACAATTGAAATCTATTTCAGAAGGAAACATAGAAATAATGCCAGGAAGCGGAATTAATATAACGAATGCATTAGCATTTAAAGAAGCTGGTTTTACAAGTATTCATTTTTCAGCTACAGAAAAAAAGCAAGTATTAACAAGTACTCCAGAAGTATCAATGCATAGTGATTCATTTTTTGAAGAAGGAATAATAGCCACTTCAAACAAGGAAATAATCCTAGAAATTAAAAAATTATTAGCGTAAAGGATATCCTTTACCGGCCCACCAAGGTTTAATTTCAAGTTCAAGTCTTCCTGCTTTTACCATCGGATCTAAATGTGCTAAGCTATCCGCAAACTTTAAATTTGGCACATTATAAATAGTAATTCCACGCATATCTCCATCATCACCAAAAGGACCAGAAATATCTGCATATCCTTCTTCGTACATTCTAGTTAAATGATCCATATGCAAAGCTTGAAGACTATCTGTTTCTGCTTTATTTTGGTCTCGATTAGAACCTCGATTTAGAAATACCATAAAGTATTTTTGCATGATGATTGTATCTCCCGTTTCTTCATCTACATAATCAAAAATTTCAAAACCACCATCTAATAGTTCTTGTTTTACTATGGCCATAGATTTTTTTTCTTCTTCAGGACAAGGTTCCATGATATATTCTCGAACCACTTTTGGTTTGCAGGAGAATAGAATACATATTAAAAAAATAACAAGTATATGTTTCATAAGTTCCAATTTTTAAAAGGATTTTTACTAATCTGAGAGTTGTAATATTTATTGATTCCTGTAACCTCTTTACCAATCCAATTTGGTTTTTCGAAGGTTTCATTTTCTGAAGATAATTCGATTTCAGCTACAGTTAAACCTTCATTGTCAGCTAAAAATTCATCTTCTTCAAAAATATGGTTTCCTTTTTCTACTTCGTAACGAATTTTATCAATTACTCCTGTTTCACAAATTGATAATAATGTTTTTGCTTCTTCTGTTGAAATTTCTTTCTCCCACTCTAAACGAGAAGTTCCAGAGTCATTAGAAATTCCTTTTACTGTAATAAATCCTTGCTCACCTTTTAAACGTACACGAACTGTGCGATAAGGATCTGTGTTTAAAAATCCTTGCACAATACGAGTGTGTTGAAAGGCTTCTTTTTTGAAGTCTTCAGAAAGCACTAAAAATTTACGTTCTATTTCTATCATTCATCTTCTGTTATTCTCCAAGGAGGGTTTTTTCTAGCATCTCCACCATAAAATAAAATAAGCTGATTTCCATCAGGATCTTTTAAATAAGCTTCGCGCCAACCCCAAGATTTATCTTCAGGCAATTGATCAAATGTAATTCCTTTGTCCTGAAGTTCATTTACTTTTTTATCTAATTCTTTTTCTTCAAAATAAATACTCGTTCCGTTTTCAGAAACTAATTTTTCAACTAAATGAATAGAAAAAGTGGATTCTCCATCGGGACATTCAAAACGAGCATATCTAGGATATGCTTTAACAATCAACTGTAAGCCTAATGTTTTATAGAATGCTACAGATTTTTCAACATTCAATGAAGGAATTGTTATTTGATTTAAATTCATAATGGACAATATTCTGACTAAGATATTATAAATTTATGGGATGGAAAAAGAGGCATCATATCGTAAAATAATTCATGTAGACATGGATGCTTTTTATGCTTCTGTTGAACAGTTAGATAATCCAGATTTGGTTGGAAAACCTGTCGCTGTTGGTGGAAGTTCTGTTAGAGGAGTTGTAAGTGCCGCAAGTTATGAAGCCCGCAAATTTGGGGTTCGTAGTGCTATGAGTGGAATGATGGCAAGAAGAAATTGTCCCGATTTAATTTTTGTAAAACCAAATTTCAAAAGGTATAAAGAAGTTTCAAAAATTATTAGAAGTGTATTTTTAGAATATACCGATTTGGTAGAGCCTTTGTCCTTAGATGAGGCTTATCTTGATGTTACAGTGAATAAAAAGGGAAATCCGAGCGCCACATTAATAGCACAAGAAATACGACAAAAAATTAAAGAAAAAACTGGTTTAAATGCTTCCGCAGGAATTTCAATTAATAAATTTATTGCTAAAGTTGCGAGCGATGTAAATAAACCTAACGGACAAAAAACTGTAAATCCAGAAGAGGTTTTAGATTTTTTAGAACAATTAGAAATCAAACGTTTTTTTGGTGTTGGAAAAGTAACCGTAAAAAAAATGTATCGCTTAGGAATCTTTACAGGAAAAGATTTAAAAGGAAAAACTGAGGAGTTTCTTTCAGAAAATTTCGGAAAAAGTGGAAGGTTTTATTATCGTGTAGTGAGAGGAATTCATAATAGCGAAGTAAAACCAACTCGAACTAGAAAATCTTTAGCTGCCGAGCGAACATTTAATGAGAATATTACTTCAGAAATATTTATGATGGAACGTCTTAAGGATATTGCAAAAGAGGTTGAAAAAAGACTTTTAAACAGCAAAGTAGCAGGAAAAACCATTACACTTAAAATTAAATATAGTGACTTTACGTTACAAACAAGAAGCAAGACGGTTCCTTATTATATTTCTAATAAAGATGTAATTCTTGAAACTGTTAAAGATTTGTTATTTCAGGAAACAATGAAAAACTCGGTACGGTTGTTGGGAATTTCAATATCGAACTTAAATACTGATAAAGGGAAAGTACCCAAAGAAAAAGAAGTTGCAGTTCAATTAAAATTCGATTTCTAATTAAAAAACAAAACATATATGTGAGATAATTACTTAATTTTTTTATTAATCCTAACAAACACATTATGAAAACTGTAAAATTTTTAAGTCTTGCCCTTGTATGTTCAATCGCTTTTATTTCTTGTAAAAACGAAACAACCACTACCCAAAATGAAATCGAATCTAATGATTTAGCAATTGCTGAAACTACAATTCCTGATACCTCTGTCTCCTATCTTTATGTCACTGCTTCCACTGGTTTAAGCTTACGTGAATATAATAACTTACAAAGTGATAAAATTGGTTTGATGCCCTATGGAACAAAAGTAAAGATTATTTCTACGGAAGAAAATTCTACGATGACTATTGGAGGAATTAAAGGTGGAATGGATGAAATAGAATTCAACCATAAAAAAGGATTTGCTTTTAATGGATACTTATCTAAATTTTTTCCTCCTGAAAGAGATATCTCAGCAAAAGGATATGCTGAAGAACTTCAAAATGCATACAAAGGTGTAATATATTCTGAAACGAATGGAGGTTCAGTAAGTGCTCCAACAAATACAGAAACGTTAGTATTACCTACGAATCAATGGCATGAAGCTTTTTATATAGCTAAAGAAATATTTTCAATCCCTTCAGAGTTTACTTTTCCAAAACAAAAAGGAAAAGATCACAAAGTGATTCAAGGTAAAAAGCCTGAAAATGGTGTTATGGTATGCGAATTACATATTTCAAGAAAAGACAATACACTTGAAACAATAGAATATAAGTATAAAACTAAAAAGTTTGAAAGTACTGTAACCATAATTAAAAATGGTGAAAAAATGAAAATTTCAAAAACAGAAAAAATTATTTAATATCCATAAGTTAGAATAATGAAAGCCTTCAAGTAGAAATTACTTTGAAGGCTTTTTTATTAATTTTCATTTCAAAAGAATCTACTAATTTTTGTAGTTTTAGAGAAAATTATAAAATACACGAATGCCTGATTTTCCAAATATTATCCTTTTTGCTATTCCTTTTTTTGTGCTAGCTATGCTGTTAGAATTGTATGTAACTATAAAAAGAAATATTGAAACCTATACAACGAAAGATGCTTTTGCCTCTATAGCTATGGGATTGGGGAATGTTTTCCTGGGTTTTTTCAGTAAAGTATTGGTGTTTGGGGCTCTTTATTATGTGTATCAGCATTTTCGTTTTTTTGAAATTCCAGCTGCTTGGTGGAGTTTTTTATTGATCTTTTTCGCTGATGATTTTTCGTATTATTGGTTTCATCGAATTTCACATAAAAGCAGATTGTTTTGGGCTTCCCATGTAGTACATCATTCTTCACAACGATATAATTTAAGTACTGCTTTACGACAAACTTGGTCTGGTGGATTTTATTCATTTATTTTTTGGTTATGGATGCCATTAGTTGGTTTTCATCCAGAAATGATTCTATTGCAAATGTCTATTAGTTTGTTGTATCAATTTTGGATTCATACTGAGGCAATTCAAAAAATGCCAAGGTGGTTTGAAGCTATTATGAACACCCCTTCTCATCATCGTGTACACCATGGAAGTAACCCTATTTATTTAGATAGAAATCATGCAGGAATTTTAATTATTTGGGATAAAATGTTTGGTACATTTCAACCCGAATTAGAAGAAGAAAAAGTAATTTATGGCTTAACCGAAAATATTAAAACGTATAATCCAATTATCATTGCATTTCATGAATGGATTGCCCTGTTTAAAGATTCATTTACAGGAAGAAAATCTATAAGCAGTAGATTAAAATATCTCATTAACCCTCCAGGTTGGAAACATGATGGAACAGGTAAAGATTCAGACAAGCTACGAGAAGAATGGTTAAAGGAAAATTCTAATTAATTCTGAAGACAATAAATTCATTAAGCGTTTTAAAAAAGAATAAACGTTAATACATAAAAAGATCGTCTAAAATAAATTTTTTAGACGATCTTCTTTTTTATTCAACAAGCATATAATTATTTACAACTATCGTATTTTTCAAATTCTTTAGCTCGGAAATAGGCATCAAAAAATTGTCCCATTTTCCCACCGCGATTTGTGTATATTTTTCCAGATTTAATATTTACAAAACTTCTTACATATTGAACTCTTCCCACAGAAGCTGGACCCATAGATCCAACAGCAATACTAAAGGGGAAAAAGAAACCAACATTTTTATCTTCATTAGTTTCTATTGCTATAGAAATTTCTTCATCAGTTAGAGAACTAATCGATCCTGAAAAAGAATTATTCATATCTGAAACACTTGTGTTTTTATGATTTGCACCTTTTTGTATGTATGCTGTTTTACCTGAAAAATCTTTACAGTTATTGCTTGACACTTCTAATATATATTTTTGAAAAGAATATTTCTTTTTCTTCTTATGCTCTACGATATAATCTATGTGCTGATTCATTAATTTAAAAGATAAAACAAAATCACTGAATTTTATACGGTTATTTCTATCATGTGAATAATGCATAAAATAACAATAATCAGTTTTAATTCTTCCTTTTTCTATTCTACTGTAATTAAGCGTAGGAACAGTTAAATCTGGAAAATAAGTAGCTCCATAACCATCTTTTCTTTTAGAATCTGTTTCACTAAACCAAAGTACTGTGAACTCTTCAGAATCATTTTTAATTAAATCGGTTACCTCTGATGTAGTTTTATAAATTATTGTTGGGTTTTCTTTCCAATGCTCTTCAACAGCTTTTTTTACTAGAGTATTATAATCGGTAATGAAAACAGTGTAATCATCAATCTTTTTTTGAAGCTTATCTATTTTATCTTTTTTCTTTGCTTTGCTTTTTTTCTTTTCCCATTTCTCTACAACTTTTGTGTCTAACTCTAATAACTCTACAATAAGTGTTCGTTTTTTAATTTCAGCAAAATCATCATGCTTTGCATAGGAATATTGTGCTTGAACAGAAATGGATAATAAGATAAATGAGATAACTAAAAGTATTCTTGATTTCATAGTATGATTTTTTAAGTAGAAAATATATGCTATTAATAAAATATTATTATAATATGGATTATTTAAACTTGGGATACTCTTAAAGTGTTCACCATTCCTTTTTCAACAATAGGCATGGCTGCTAAATTGATAAGAAACTCTCCTTCTTTCACAAACCCTCGATCATAAGCAATCTTATTTACATCTTCAACTGTTTCATCGGTACTCACATAACGATCATAAAAGAATGCTTCAACACCCCATAAAAGGTTTAGCCTAGATAAAATTCTTTTGTTTGAAGTAAACACTAAAATATGAGCAGCAGGTCTCCAAGCTGAAATCTGAAAAGCTGTATATCCACTATTCGTTAAGGTACATATAGCTTTTGCTTCAATCTCATTTGCCATATGTGCAGCATGATAGCAAATAGATTTGGTCACATATCGATTTGTTTTAATATGTGGAGGATCTTCAGGAACAGTAATTAATGGTGAATTTTCTACTGTTTTAAGAATGTTAGACATGGTTTGAATTACTTCTACGGGATATTTTCCAACTGAAGTTTCCCCAGAAAGCATTACCGCATCAGCTCCATCCATCACCGAATTTGCTACATCATTCACTTCAGCTCGCGTTGGAGTAAGTGAATCGATCATAGTTTCCATCATTTGCGTTGCAATTATGGCAGGAATTCTAGCTTTCTTAGCTTTTAATACTAGTTCTTTTTGAATCAAAGGAACTTCCTCTGCAGGAACTTCTACCCCTAAATCACCTCTTGCAACCATAATACCATCACAATAGCCTAATATTTTATCAATATTTTTAACCGCTTCTGGTTTTTCAATTTTTGCAATAATAGGTATTTTGTAATCACAATGTGCTTCAATTATAGCTTGTAATTCTTTTAAATCATCTGGATTTCTAACAAAAGATAAGGCTACCCAATCTACCTCTTGAGAAATAGCAAAAATGACATCTTTTTTATCTTTTGCTGTTAATGCAGGTAGTGATATTTTAGTGTTGGGTAAATTAACACCTTTGTTTGAACGTAAAGCACCACCTTGAATAACTCGAACTTGAACTTTATCATCTTTATTAGTTTCTAATATTTCAAAAATTAGTTTACCATCATCTAATAAAATTCTTTCTCCAATTTCTACATCTTTAGGGAAATTACTATAATTCATGTAGACTCTATCTATAGTGCCTTCAAATTCCTCACCTGTACAGAAATCAAGAAGGTCATTTTTTTCTAGAGTCACTTCTTCTTTCATGGTACCTACTCTAAGTTTAGGGCCTTGTAAATCTGCTAAAATTGCAGTGGTTGTATTAAGCTCTGTGCCTAATGTTCGAATTAATTCAATAATCTTTTTTGCATTGTCATATTCTGCATGTGAAAAATTAATTCTAAAAACATCAACACCTTCAAGAATCATATTTTTCAATGTTTCTTTGTTTGAACTTGATGGGCCTAAAGTGGCTACTATTTTGGTTCTTTTTTTATGAGGCATTAGTCAAAAATTAAGTGAGATTTAGATTTAATTTGTTCATTGTCAATTGTATAAGCTGAAATAACATGTTCTATTTCATTGATAGAGCTTACGATATTTCTTAACGGAATTTTTTCAAAATCTGAATATATTTTCAGAAAATAATCTACATTTTTAAATTCCGGAAGTAAGTGTTTAGTTACCGTTTTTTCAGAAACAACATTCGAAAATAAACCATTTTTAGGGTTTGTTATTTCTTTTTGATATTTATATTTATTCGCTACAAGGTAAAATTTTGTATAGTTAAAATCATTTTCAAATTCAAAAATAGGAAAAGAAATATCGTGGCCTTCTATTGAAAAATCCAAGTCATTTTTTTTTCTTTTTAAATGTAAAGAAAGAAATTTATTGATCATGAAAGCAATTTTATAATCTTCTTCACTACAATGAATGGCAATGAGAGAAAACTCATCACATATTTCTTCATCTAATATTAATTTGTGAATTGCCATTTTAGAACTTCTATTAATTCTTCAAAAATACAATTTCCTTGAAGAACTAAATTTGAAAAATTGTTAAGTAAAGTTTAAATCTGAAAATTAAGACATTTCACTGTCTATTCTTCTTTGTAATTTGTAATATGCTCTTTTGGCAGCTGTTTCTTCAGCTTTTTTCTTTGATGTCGCTCTTGCTTTAGCAATGGTTTCATCTTCAAGAATAAGGCGTACAGCGAAATGCTTTAAAGTATCATTTCCTGTATCTTCATAGATATTAAACTTAAAAACCTGTTTGTTTTTTTGACACCATTCAATAAAAAGGCTTTTGTAACTAATTATTTTTCCTTCTAATTTCTGAATATCAACATAAGGTTTTATTACCCTATAACTTATAAATTTTTCACAATATGAAAACCCTCGATCTAAATAAATAGCTCCAATCAATGCTTCAAAAACATTACCATGAATATTTTCGCCAAATTGATTTGTTGGAATATTACTTCTAACTAATTGTAATAGATTTAAGTCTCTACCTAATTCATTAAGGTGTTCCCTACTCACAACTTTTGATCGCATTTTGGTAAGATAACCTTCATTTCCACTAGGTACTTTTTTAAATAAATGTGAAGCAATTACAGTACTTAAGATAGCATCCCCTAAAAACTCCATGCGTTCATAATTTTTAGGATGTTCAGTATTATTTTTTTCATTCATCGAGCGATGCGTGAAAGCTTCTTCGTAAATAGAAATGTCTTTAGGCGAAAAGTTGATAATCTTTTTTACTGAATAAAAAAAATCCCCGTTCTTTTCAGGACGGGGATTAAATATGTTTTTAAATGATGCCATTTATGAGTGATCTATCTTTTATATTTTTTTAAAAAGAACACAAGCATTGTGTCCTCCAAAACCAAAAGTATTACTCATAGCAACATTAATTTCTCTCTTTTGAGGTTTGTTTAAAGTTAAATTTAACTTAGGATTAATGTTTTCATCAACAGTAGTGTGATTTATTGTAGGAGGTACAATTCCATGTTTCATTGCTAGAATTGAAGATATAGCTTCAATAGCTCCAGCTGCTCCTAATAAATGACCTGTCATTGACTTAGTCGAATTGATATTAATGTTTTCAGCATGTTCACCAAAAACCTTCGATATTGCTATTAATTCGGCAGTATCTCCAAGTGGAGTTGAAGTTCCATGTGTGTTAATAGCATCTACTTGATCTGGAGTAATTCCAGCATCACGCAAACAATTTAACATTACACGTTCTACACCAATACCATCTGGATGAGGAGCTGTCATATGATATGCATCACTAGACATTCCACCACCAATAACTTCAGCATAAATCTTTGCGCCACGTTTTTTAGCATGTTCGTATTCTTCTAGAATAAGTGCTCCAGCACCTTCTCCTAATACAAAGCCATCACGTGTAGCATCGAAAGGGCGAGAAGCTGTTTCTGGGCTATCATTTCTAGTAGAGAGAGCATGCATAGCATTAAAACCACCCATACCAGCAATAGTCACCGCTGCTTCACTTCCTCCTGTTACGATTATATCACAATGATCTAATCTAATGTAATTTAAGGCATCAATCATTGCATTTGCAGAAGATGCACAAGCCGAAACTGTCGTATAGTTTGGCCCCATAAATCCATGTTTAATAGAGATATTACCCGGAGCAATATCTGCTATCATTTTAGGAATAAAAAAGGGGTTGAAACGTGGTGTTCCATCCCCTTCTGC
>JAHRWC010000380.1 GCA_019090365.1 Flavobacteriaceae bacterium | reverse complement strand
CGAACAGTATAAAGAGTCACATTTTCATTGCATGTTACACTAAATTTTTCACGAAGTTTCGAAAGCAACTCTTCTAACCTATTGAATTTGTTATCAATACAAACTGAAAAACTGATGGCTGAATTCTGAATTAATTCTACCTTCATTTTATACATGTGAAGCAACTTAAATACATCGCCAATATGATTTTCCATCATAAATGAAAAGTCCAAAGAAGACAGCGAAATAAGTACTTGGTTTTTTTTCAGAATAAAACATGAAACTAATGGATCTAGAGCTACTCCTTTTCCTACACAAGTACCTTTATCTTTAGGCGAATAAAATGATTTTACATACAGCGGAATCTCTTTACGTTGTAAGGGTTGCAATGTTTTAGGATGAATAACCGAAGCGCCATAAAATGCTAATTCAATCGCTTCTCTATACGATATATGATGTAATAATTGTGTTTCTTTAAAATGACGCGGATCTGCATTTAATACTCCAGGCACATCTTTCCAAATCGTAACACTTTCAGCATTTAAACAATAGCCAATAATTGCTGCGGAATAATCACTTCCTTCTCGACCAAGTGTAGTTGTGAAATTATGTTTTTGTTCAGAGGAAATAAATCCTTGTGTAATCGTAATTTCTTTTTGATTTATTTCTGAAACAATGTTCTTTTGAGTTGTGTTCCAATCAACAGTTGCATCTCGATAATTTGAATCTGTTTTTATACAATTTCGAATGTCTAGAAATGTATTTTTTACTCCTTGATCTGAAAGATAATGTGAAATAATTGTTGTTGAAATAAGTTCTCCAGTACTTACCACTTGATCATAGACAAAGGCATGTTGATTGGATTTGTTCGTTTCTAAAAACAAATTCAAGTCATTTATAAAAGAATGTATTTTAGTATAAACAGGATGAGAAGGATTCGTAAATAATACCTTCATGATCTTTTGGTGAAAATCATAAATTGAAGCAACTGAAGCTTTCACTTCGGTTTTATTATTAAAATAATTAGTTACAATCTCTTCGAAACTATTGGTCATTTTACCCATTGCAGAAACCACAATAACTAATTCTGTTTCCCCTGTTGATTTTAACACAGAAAGTAAGTTTTGTACTCCTGCGGCATCTTTTACTGATGCTCCACCAAACTTAAATACTTTCATTATTTATTATCTATATATTTTTTAATTCCTTGTTCGTTCATTTCGACTAAATGCCAGTTTTTTTGAAACTTAGCGCCAGTATTTTCATAAAATTTAATCGCTGGTTTATTCCAATCTAATACAACCCATTCTATGCGTTTCACCCCATGTTCATACCCGTAATTCATAACTTCAGTATACAATGCTTTTCCAACATTTTTTCCTCGCATCGATTCTTTTACTACTAAATCTTCTAAATGCACTGTTCTTCCTTTCCAAGTAGAGAATCTGAAATACACCAATGCCATGCCAACTATTTCATTTTCAACTTTAGCGACAAAGCAGGTAAATAAAGGATCTTCTCCAAAACCTTCTTTCAATAAATCATCAACAGTTACTTCAACTGCATGGGGTTCATTTTCAAAAATAGCTAGCTCTTTTATGAGATCTAATACCGCAGGCATATCCTCTTTTAAAGCTTTATGAATTTGAATTTGCATGGTTTTGTAATTGATAGACAAATATCGGTTCATTTTCTTAAAAAACACGATATTTGCATGAAATTCAAGTCAAGAAAAAATAATGTCAACTCAAAACAAAACATTAGGTGAATTTATTATCAATAATCAGAAAGAATTTAAATACTCTTCTGGTGAATTATCTAGATTAATAAATTCAATACGATTAGCAGGAAAAGTAGTTAATCATGAAGTGAATAAAGCTGGGCTTGTTGATATATTAGGAAACGCTGGTGATACTAATATTCAGGGTGAAGACCAACAAAAATTAGATGTTTATGCAAACGAAGTTTTTATAAAAACTTTAACCAATCGAGAAATTGTTTGTGGTATTGCAAGTGAAGAAGAAGACGATTTTATAACTATTAAAGGGAGTAATGAAAAAAACGACAATAAATATGTTGTTTTAATTGATCCTTTAGATGGTTCTTCAAACATTGATGTTAATGTTTCGGTAGGAACTATTTTTTCCATTTATAGACGTGTAACTCCGTCAGGAACTCCTGTTACTTTAGAAGATTTTCTACAACCTGGAAATCAACAAGTAGCTGCTGGTTATATTGTGTATGGTACTTCAACAATGATTGTATATTCTACAGGTCATGGTGTTAATGGATTTACATTAAACCCTGCTATAGGAACGTATTATCTTTCGCATCCAAATATGACTTTCCCGAAACAAGGGAAAATATATTCTGTCAATGAAGGGAATTATGTTCATTTCCCACAAGGAGTTAAAAACTATATTAAATACTGTCAAAGAGAAGAAGAAGATCGTCCTTACACATCAAGATATATAGGTTCATTGGTTTCAGATTTTCATAGAAATATGATTAAAGGTGGTATTTATATTTATCCAAATACTTCAAAAGATCCTAATGGAAAACTACGTTTATTATATGAGTGTAATCCAATGGCTTTTATCGCAGAACAATCTGGTGGTAAAGCAAGTGATGGGTTTCAGCGTATTTTAGATATTAAACCTACAGAGCTTCACCAAAGAGTTCCATTTTTTTGTGGAAGTAAGTTAATGGTGGAAAAAGCTGAAGAGTTTATGAAAGAACAAGAAGCTTAATCATTAATATTCACTAACTTAGTAATTCGTAAAAACTAACCAAATGAGTACAAAAGAGAAAAATCAACAAAACGGTGTTGAACAAACATCAAAATTAGAAGCCATAAAAAATCTCATTTTTGGAGAGAACATGGCCGAATATGACACTGCTTTTAATGATTTAAAAAAAGACATTGACACTAAAAAAGAGTATTTAGAGAACTATATCGATGATGTTAGAAAGGATTTAGAACAACATATCGACTCTGTAAATACTGACATAAACATAAGGATTACAGACCTTGAGACAAAACTTGAAGACAAGGCTAATGCTTTAGAGGATAAAAAAGTAGATAAAAAACAACTAAGTAAACTACTTATATCTCTTGGAGAAAAGATAGGAAACTAATACATTAATTTGTTCATTTCCTATGGCTACAACTCCTCAAGATAAACTTGATTCGTTACGAGACATTCTTTTAATTGAGGATAGAGAGGATATGCAAAAGATTCTCGATCGATTAGACGAAATTGAAGCCATTTTTGAAAAAAGAAAAAATCTTTCCGAACATGTTTCGCCAATAATAGACGAACATATTTCTAATTTTTCAGAAACAATTCCAGAAACACTAGGACCTACCATTACCAAAACTTTAGAAAAACAAATTAAAAACTCGAAAGATCAAGTCGTAGAAGCATTGTATCCTATTTTAGGTAAAATGATCAAACGATATATTCAGAATGAAATAAAAATGCTTTCTGAAAGCATCAACAAGCAGGTTAATAAAGCATTTTCAGTAAAAGGAATTAAGCGAAAAATTAAATCCATGTTTACTGGCGCTAAAGAAGGAGATATTATTATAAGTGAACATTCTCAAATTTCTATTTTACAGGTTTTTGTGGTAGAGAAAAATTCAGGTATTTTATTAGGTAGTTATACAAAGGAAGAAACTATTGATAAGGACATGATTTCTGGAATGCTTACTGCCATTAAAAGTTTTGTGGAAGATGCTTTTGAGCAAAGCAACCAGAATCTTGAAACTATTGAATCTGTCTCTTATACACATCTGACGCTGCCGACGAAGCTAGAAGTGT
>JAHRWC010000379.1 GCA_019090365.1 Flavobacteriaceae bacterium | reverse complement strand
TTGAAGATACCGATCAAAATCGTTACGTTTCAGGTGCAGAAGAATATATCGTTGAGGCTATGAACTGGCTTAATATTCCTTTTGATGAAGGACCAAACAATGAAGGTGAAGTAGGTCCTTACCGTCAAAGTGAGCGAAAGCATTTGTACAAGCAATACGCTGATCAATTGATTGAAAAAGGGGATGCTTATTATGCTTTTGATACTTCAGATGAATTAAATGCACATAGAAAAGACCATGAAACAAAGGGTAAAACCTTTATTTATAATTGGCATAATCGTCTGAAATTAAACAACTCATTATCTCTTTCAGAAACAGAAGTACAAACTAAAATTGAAGCTGGAGAAGCATTTGTGATTCGCTATAAAACGCCTCAAGATGAAACCTTGGCATTAACAGATATTATCCGTGGAGACATGTCGATTGATACGAATGTATTAGATGATAAAGTATTGTTTAAAAGTGATGGTATGCCAACGTATCATTTGGCGAATATTGTAGATGATCATTTAATGAATATTAGCCATGTGATTCGTGGTGAAGAGTGGTTACCTTCTTTAGCATTGCATGTATTATTATATCGTTCTTTTGAATGGGAAGCACCTCAATTTGCACATCTACCTTTAATTATGAAACCTGTAGGAAAAGGAAAACTAAGCAAAAGAGATGGCGATAAAATGGGCTTTCCTGTATTTCCTTTAGAATGGAAAACAGCTGAAGGAGATATATTTTCTGGATATAGAGAAGATGGATATTTACCTGAATCTGTAATTAACTTTTTAGCATTATTAGGTTGGAATCCTGGAACTGAACAAGAATTTTTTAGCTTAGAAGAGTTGATTGAAGCGTTCGATTTGGACAGAGTAACAAAATCGGGTGCACGTTTTGATCCTGAAAAAACCAAATGGTTTCAACATCATTATTTACAAGAAATGAATGAGGCTGATTTAACCCATCAGTTTTCAGCATTTTTACAAGAAAAAGGTATTTCAACAAGCGATAATCTTTCAATCATTGTTAATTCATTAAAAGAAAGAGCAACATTTGTTGGCGATCTTTGGGAACAAGGAAGTTTCTTTTTTGAAACATCAAATAGTTACGACGAGAAAGCATCAAAAAAGGCTTTTAAAGAAGATACGCCACAAATACTTCAGTCGGTTTTAGAGATATTAAAAAGTGAAGAAGATTATTCAGCAGCAAATCTTTCAGAAAAAGTAAAAGGATGGATTACTTCTCAAGAAATTGGTTTTGGAAAAGTAATGATGCCTTTACGTTTAGCTTTAGTTGGAGCAATGAAAGGTCCAGATGTGTTTGATATTGCTTCTTTACTTGGTAAAGATGAAACTATTAAAAGAGTGAAAAATGCGATTGCATTTATGTCTTAAAAATAGAAAATAGCTAAAACAACAATACTAGAGCTATGACCTTCAAAGTCTGTATTTTCTAGATCTTTATCGTTTAATTTATTCAACATATTGGTTACACCGTATTGATACATGGCTGATAAACGAAAATTTTCAAGTCCTGCAGTTAAGCCGCCTGTTAAATGAAAATTTATTTTTGAAATATCTTGAATTTCATCAGCTCTAAGTGCATCATATCCTTCAATAATATAATCATCGAAACCACTTCTCTTGAGTTTCATTTTTCCATTTATGTTTAAAATAGGTCCAAATTCTAGGCTTAAATGATGTTTAATAATATTATAACTTCCTAAGAAATTTATTTGAGCAGATTGAATACTATAATCTATAAACTGCTTATTGCCTCCTTTTGAACCCTGAATTCCAACATTATTACTTAAATAATTAATTCCGAAGATTAAATCGAAATTATTATAAAAAGCTCCTCTTGTAGTGAAACCTCCCATAACACCACTTTCTTGTGATGTTACAAAATCTGAAGTTGTAATGTCGAATAAGGTGAAACCCCCTTGTAATCCCATTCTATTATAACTATCATAATTTCTTTGCGAAAACGATTGTTGAAAGATTAGCAAAGAAAAAGTAACAAATAAAATGTTTTTAATACTCATCATAATGGATGTAATTTAAGGGCGTAAAAATAGCTTTATTTTTGTATCTTCAAATGTTTAACTATTTAATTTTAAAACCATGGGTTATTACTTGTCAGTTGTTCCTTTAGTCATTATTGGATTTTTAATTCTATTATCAGGAATATTTACTGTAAAACAACAAACTTCAGCAATTGTAGAACGCTTCGGAAAATTTTTAAGTATACGAAATTCAGGTTTACGATTTAAAATTCCAGTTGTTGATCGAATTGCAGGAAGAGTTAATTTGAAAATTCAGCAATTAGATGTAATGGTTGAAACCAAAACAAAGGATGATGTGTTTGTTCGTCTAAAAATATCAGTGCAATTTCAGATAATTAAAGATAAGGTTTATGAGGCTTTTTATAAGCTTGAAAACCCTCATGATCAAATTACATCGTATGTGTTTGATGTTGTACGTGCTGAAGTACCTAAGATGAAATTAGATGATGTTTTTGAGCGTAAAGATGATATTGCAGTTGCAGTTAAAAAAGAATTAAACGAAGCTATGATTAATTATGGATTCGATATAATTAAAACTTTAGTAACAGATATTGATCCAGATGTACAAGTTAAAGCTGCTATGAATAGAATTAATGCAGCGGAAAGAGAAAAAGTTGCCGCTGAATTTGAAGCAGAAGCAGAACGTATTAAAATAGTTGCAAAGGCTAGGGCAGAAGCTGAAAGTAAACGTTTACAAGGACAAGGTATTGCTGACCAAAGAAGAGAGATTGCTAGAGGGCTTGAAGAAAGTGTGGATGTATTAAACAACGTTGGTATAAACTCTCAAGAAGCATCGGCTTTGATTGTTGTAACGCAACATTATGATACGCTACAGTCGATTGGAGAACATACAAATTCAAATTTAATTTTATTACCTAATTCGCCTCAAGCTGGAAGTGATATGCTTAATAATATGATTGCTTCATTTACAGCAAGTAATCAAATAGGAGAGGAGATGAAAAAACAAAACATCGCAAAAGGAATTACCAATAAAAAGAAAGATTCAGATTCATAAATTGAATCAGAATACGATTCAATAAAATATATTTAATGAGTTATTGGTTAATGAAGACTTGCTTCTGTTACCAATAACTCATTTTTATCTTCTAAGGCTTTCGAAATAAAATCATTAATTGCTTCATTTTTTTCTTGACCATTTTTCAGTAACACACCTAAAGTAATCATAGTTGCAATACGTGTTCCAGCTTTTTTAACTGCAGTTCCAAATAAAGGTTCTAATTCCTCATAAGAAACGCTATTTGCTAATTCTTGAATTTCAGCTTTTACCTTTATTTGCTTTTCTTCAGGTAGGTTCGTGTATTTTTTTCCGAATTGTTGAATAACACTTATTGCCTTACGTTTTGATTGTTGTTGTGGTTGTGCTTTCTGCTGATTTGATTGCGGTTGTGGCTTTTTCTTCGCCCAAGAATCTTTTAAACCAACCGTTTTATTGAATACTAATTTTTCTGAAGTACTATCAATATCAACATTAAAATACCCTAAACGTTGAAACTGAAAATTATCTCCAGGTTCAACTGAAGCTAAACTAGGTTCTACAAAAGCATTAGAAACATGTAATGAATTAGGATTAACAAACTCCATAAAACCTTTGTCTTTATGATTGTCTGGAGCTTCATCATTAAACAAACGATCGTATACTCTTACTTCAGTTTTAATAGCATGAGCAATAGAAACCCAATGTAGCGTTCCTTTTACTCTTTTTGTGGTGTCTTCGCTATAAGTACAATGCACCTCGGTAATATTGCCATTAGCATCTTTTACTACACTTTCAGCTTTAATAATATAAGCGTTTTTTAGTCGTACTTCACCTCCTAATTTCAGTCTAAAAAATTTATTACTCGCTTCTTCTTTAAAATCTTCTTTTTCAATAAATAACTCACGAGAAAATGGAACTTTTCTAAATCCAGCAGAAGCATCCTCTTGATTGTTTTCAGCTTCAAGCCACTCTTCTTTATCTTCAGGGTAATTTGTAATAACTAACTTTAAAGGATCTAAAACTGCCATCACTCGATCTGCAGTTTTGTTTAAATCTTCACGAATACAAAATTCTAATAAAGAAACTTCGATTACATTTTCACGCTTTGCAACTCCAACAGTTTCAATAAACTTTTTAATTGCATTTGGAGTATATCCTCTTCTTCGTAAACCCGAAATAGTTGGCATTCTTGGATCATCCCATCCATTTACAATTCCTTCTTCTACCAATTGAAGCAACTTACGTTTACTCATAATGGTATAACTTAAGTTTAAACGAGCAAACTCTGTCTGATTAGGAATGTTAGGAAACTCATTTGAACTGTGTTTATACACCTCATCTCTAAACCAATTATAAAGCTTTCTGTGAGGTTTAAATTCTAAAGAGCACAAAGAATGTGAAACTTGTTCAATGTAGTCGCTTTC
>JAHRWC010000378.1 GCA_019090365.1 Flavobacteriaceae bacterium | reverse complement strand
GCGTTGACGAACATTGGTTTAGATTTCGCTTTGGTATACGGAATCGATGGTTTTATTGAACCAATGCACGTAAAAGGAGCAGCTTGGGCTAGTTTAATTTCACAAGGAATTATGGCAATTATGGCACTAATTTTTCTTCTGAAAAAAACAGAGGTGTCGATACGATTGAAACGAAAAATCCATCCAGAAATAAAACGTTTAGCGAATATGAGTTTCAACTTATTTATTCGCTCAGTAGCATTAAACGTTGCTTTATTAATTGCAGTTAGAGAAGCTACATCCTTAGGAAAAGAATTTATTGCAGCGCATACCATTGCTATTAATTTATGGTTGTTTTCTGCCTTTTTCTTAGATGGTTATGGAGCTGCTGGAAATATTCTAGGAGGTAGACTTTTGGGCGCTAAAAAGTATAAGAAGTTATGGCAACTCACCAAAAAAGTGAATGGCTATAATTTAATTGTAAGCGTATTGTTAATTGGAGGAGGTCTCTTATTCTACAAGCAATTAGGATTACTTTTCAATAAGGACGCGCTGGTTTTATCAACCTTTTATGGTGTATTTATGTTGGTATTATTATCACAGCCTTTTAGTTCATTAGCGTTTACTTTTGATGCTATATTTAAAGGTTTGGGTGAAATGAAATTTTTACGAAATATTTTACTAGCATCTACATTTTTAGGTTTTATACCTACGCTTCTTATTTGTAATTATCTCGATTTAAAACTCTCAGGAATTTGGATTGCATTAGTGGTTTGGGTCGCTTTTAGAGCAGTGGCATTGATTATTAAGTTCAGAAATAAATATTATCGCTTGGCTAAACAATAAAAACCGTTTCAAAATAAATTGAAACGGCTTCACACAGGGTTATTATTTATTCTTATAAAATAACCCAACCATCAACAGGTTTTATGTTTTTAGAAATAAAGTCAGAAGACCTAAATCAACTGACTTTAATTCCCCCACTAATATAAAATCTTACTCATCTAAGTAATCTTCTAACACTGTAACCCACCCTTTAATAGGATCGAATAAACGTTTTTTAGTTCCGTTTTCATCTGTTGTATATTCTAATTGAATAGTACCAGTTGCAACTGGATCAATGTTTGCTCCATCTTTATAAGCCCAAACAGTTACTTTAAGATCGTACGTATTACCAGCTTGTAATTTATCTTGTGTTAATCTTAGTAATTCTAAGAATGCATAATCTGCAACATTGTTAGAAGTATTGATAGTTACTTTTGGATACCAGAAGTAAAATTTATCTTGATCTTTGTCTATTTGAGGGATGTTTTTAGAAAACTTTGTGCTTGATTTTCTAAGCGCTTCTCTGTCTGTAGTTTCTCCTAACATTTCATAAGTAATGTTAAACCAAGCTCCAGGATGAGATGCAGCTAAAGGCTCTTCAAAATAAGGTTTGAAAGCAACTGTTTCACCTAATTCTCTTTTAGTAATAAAGTTGGCAACTTTTTCAGTTGGCTGATTTGCTTTTTGGTTTCTTAAGTAGTTGGTTCCTTTAGCAAATGCAATTTTACCTTTGTAATTTTTATACACATCGAAACGCATCAATTTCTTTTTTACCTTGTCAGCATTAGCCGATTTTAAAGTTGATAAAATCATATCTACTTTTGCTTGAGCAGTTTCAATATCCCAAGTTTCAAAGTCAGCTTTGTTTTTTGCTCCAACTTCAACTACTGTTCTAGTTGCGTCTAAAGGAATTGGATCTTCGTATTTGTTAAGACTTCTGTCACCAGTTATGATAGCAAATACGCCAGGTGCTATTTCCATCATTTCTGCATATCCACTTGCACTAGCAGATCTCCAATTGAAGAACATTTTTACTTGATGCTTTGTGTAATAGCTCTCCTTCATTGTAAGTTTCATGGTAGGTTCTCCATTTTTTTCAAAATAGTGAAGTTGATTTACAATTTTGCCTTCAGCTTCTTTTACAAAACGGAAACCAACAGCACCTGGATCTTTCAAGCCAAAGTATTCTCCTGTAATCCCCATTTCATCTGTTTCAGCATTAAAGCTTGAAAAGTTTCCACCTTTTCCTCCTTTTTTACCTTTTTTGTTTTTTGCTTTTTTTCCTAATCCTAGGGCATTTTTTGCCTTTTTGCCAAATTGAGCTTCGGCAGTATTACTAATTCCTACGATAAGGAATAAGCTTAAAATTGCGGTTAATACGGTTTGTTTTTTCATTTTAAATTTGATTAAGTTATTGATAGTTAAAATTTTAGGGATACACTTTTAGTTTGATTATTTGTAGTTCCGTTATTTCCAGTAGAACCTACACTTCCTGAGGTTCCATTAATGTTATGTCTTTTTCCACCTTTTCCACCTTTTCCTCCATTGTTGTTAACAGTTATATTAAGCGTAGATACAGATGGATCTTTTACAATAGTTACGTTACCACCGTTACCTCCATTTCCACCATTATCACCATTTGGAAAGCTGTTACTTGTTCCATCACTTCCCCATTGTCCTTTTCCTCCATTACTATTAATGGTAAGCACTGTTGAAGGTGTTAATTTGTATTGAGCGATAAGTTTTCGATCTGTTTCATTATAGATTTCAATTTTATTTAGAGGAGCTCCAGTTTGTTTGTGCTTTACTGTTTTTACTTTTATAAGTAATTGATCTCCATCACCACCTCTTTGACTTGCTCCAAAAGTTGCTCTCTTTGTTGCTTTAGCTCTGTCTGCTCCATAAAATCCATTCTGACTTACACGAATGCTAACATCATTTGTAGTACTAATACTTTTAGAAGCTTTGATTGAAGTTTGATATTTTACTGCTGCATTTAATACAATTTGGTCATTTGGCACTTTAGAAGCATCTTCTTCCATTCGTACTTCATCAATCGTATTACTTGAACCTTCATGAGAAAGTGTGAAATCTTCCCAAGGAATTTTACCTCCTAAATTTGGAGTTTTTAAAACTGAACCATCTTTTAAAGTAGCAACAATTCCATACTGAATAGCATCACTAAAATGAGCTACTTTTGAAGGGTTTGAAACTAACTGAATTTCAATTTTTGAAACAGCCTTTCCTTCTAATGAATTAATTTTACGTTCAGCTTCAGCTAACTCAGCTTTTTGTTCTTTAACATTGGCACGAGCTCCTGTTTGATTTTTAAAAGTAGCAGTAGCATAATTCGCAACGTTTTTATTTATAGTTTCAAAATTTCCACTAAAACTTCCCCCAGGCTTAACTAGAATGTATTTTGTTTTTGCTTCTTGTTTTCCATTCCATTCGTAATAGACTGCATAATCGTTGATAAATGAAACACGAAATAATTTAAATGCAAAATAGGCGGGATATCCAGGTACATCTGCTTCAAAAAGTTCATCTAAGATTCCAGCTCTTTTTATTAAAATACTAGTCACTTGATCTCCTGTTTTATTAATTTCTACAGGCCAAGCTTTTTTTACTTTCTCGAATTTCTTTTTTGAATTCAGTTTATACACAGTGTATTTACCAGATTCAAATTTTGAAAGAATTGTATTCTGACTTTCTTGCCCGATACTAGTCATAAAGGCTAGTAGCATAACTAAAGCAGAAAAATGTTTAATGTATTTCATGTTGATTGTTAATGGTTAATTACATGACAAAGATGTATTCGTTTGAAGTCTTTTTTTGTCAGAAGTTTCTGAAATGACGTTTTTAACTTCTAAATGGTATTTGTGGTTTTTTTACAGTAATGGCCAATAAAAAACCCGAATTACATATAGTAATTCGGGTTCACTCAAAATTTGAAACGGTTAGTTAATTGTTTACATTAATTTTGAAAGCTTTAAAGTTTTTCCACACATATCGCTTGTTATTTTAAAAATAACATCGCCTTTTTTTCCTTTAGAAGCCCATCGAACTTCTTTACTTGTATTACAAGTTATGCTTGTTTTAGATCCTTTATTTAGACTCACAAATCCTGATCCAGTATGGATACTCACTTTTTCTTTTGTATCATTTACTAAAGAAAAACTCGCAAATGTAATTACATCTTCTACTGGTGAAGGAATTGGTGTCGTTTTTTCTACCGAAGTGAAAGATGATAAAACTAATACACTAAAAAGAGCTAAGATAATTTTCATGGTTAATTGTTTATTTGTTAGACTTCAAAAGTAGTATTGAATCATAGGGTTATAATAGAAGAACTTCTAAAAAGCAGTTTTCAGTTTCTGAAAGGAAATTTTAATAGTTTAAGCAATGGTTTTTACTATGTTCAAAAATTCTTCTTTCTTCTCTTTTGAAATAGAAACCCCTTTTCCATTGTCCATAACAATATACCCACCATCAGATTTCACATATTGAGTGATGTATTTTAGGTTGATTAAAAAGGAACGATGCGGTTTATAAAAAGTAGGAATGTTTTTTAATAAATCAACAAAGTGTTTTAAAGGTTTGCTAATTAGAATCTCATTTTCCGTTTTGGTTGAAATCTTAGTGTACATGCCATCAGCTTCCATCATAATAATATCATCAAAAGAAACAAACTTAATACCATCACTTACTGGAAGACCAATTTTATTGAAGTTAGAAGAATTTAAACTGTTTTTTAATTCTTCTAAACGTGTATTAATTTGAGATTTTCCGATGAGTTGAATGGCTTTATCAACGGCTTCTTTTATTTGACTTGGGCGAACGGGTTTTAATAAATAATCAATTGCTGAAAGTTGAAACGCTTGTATGGCATACTCACTATATGCAGTGGTAAAGATGATCTCAAAATTAAGCACATCTTTTTCAATGAAATTTAAAATTTCTAAACCTGAATGTTCAGGCATTTCAATGTCAAGAAATACAATATTGGGCGTTTCTTTTTTAATAATTTCAACTCCAGAAAGAAGGTCACTTGCTTCAAAAATTTGAGTGATTTTAGGACAGTTTTCCTCAATTAAAATTCTTAATAAATTTCTAGCTTTCGATTCGTCATCAATAATAATCGCTTTCATGGCTTAGTGTTTTAGAATTGGAATACTTACAATTACTTTGGTGCCGTTTCCGATATGTTCTTCATTGTATAAATCGATGATTTCGACTCCTATTTTTTTATTTTTCCCAAAATTGAGTAATTCAAGACGTTCTTCAGTAGCTTTTGCAGCAAATGATTTATGTAAAGAAACTCTTTTCCTGTCTCT
>JAHRWC010000377.1 GCA_019090365.1 Flavobacteriaceae bacterium | reverse complement strand
TGTAACCAACATCATTAAGCTCTATGTTATCTTTTAAATTATCTGAATAGATATTTGTATTTAATGCCTCAAGACCTAATTCTTTTGCTAAACCAATGTTTGTTTGGTTACTATCAATGATGACTACATGCCTATCATTCTCATCTAAATATTTACCAATTAATCGAGAAACTTCAGAAGCTCCTATAATTAGTATTCCTTCAGATTTTTTCAGAAAAACTCCAACAATTCTAGCAAACAATCTTGCTGTAGTAGCATTTAATAATACGGTTCCTAATACGACCATAAAAACCAAAGGTGTAATAAATTCTGCTCCAGGCACACCGTCTTTTGCAAGTTTTAAACCAAATAATGAAGCAATACCTGCCGCAACAATCCCTCGAGGGCCAACCCAACTAATAAACAATTTTTCATTTATGCTTAAGGATGAATTATACGTGCTGACAAAAACTCCTAAAGGGCGTACCACTAATATGACGATAGCAAATAAAACAGCTGTTTTCCAATTATAAAGCAAATACAATTCTTCCATATTCATATTGGCTGAAAGAAGAATAAACAATATCGATATCAATAAAACACTAAGGGATTCTTTAAAATAAAGAAGTTCTTCTAAAAATTTCGATTTAGTTGCACCTAATACCATTCCCATAACCACTACAGCAAGTAATCCCGATTCGTGAGCAAAACTATCGGACAAAACAAAAACACCCAATACAGATGCTAATGCAAATACATTTAATAAGTAATGTGGAATCCATTTTTTATTGATTGCAAAGTTTAAAGCATGAGCAAATGTGAACCCGAATGTTGATCCAAATAAAACGATTTTACCAAACTCAATAAAGGCTGTTTTAGTAAATTCTCCACCGCCACCAACACTTATAAACTCAAATACAAGTACGGCTACTAAGGCTCCTATTGGATCAATTAATATTCCTTCCCATTTTAAAACAGCCGAAACGTCTTTCTTTAAAGGAATATTTCTTAGAATTGGTGTAATTACTGTAGGTCCTGTTACAATAATTAAAGCTGAAAAAAGGAATGAAATTTCCCAACTTAAATTGAATATAAAATGGACAGCAATTCCAGCTCCTGCAAAAGTTATAATTGAACCTAAGGTTATAAGTCTTGTGATTACACTTCCAACATTTTTAATTTCACTCATCCGAAGTGTTAGTCCACCTTCAAAAAGAATAATACTTATGGCTAATGAAACAAAATAAAATAAACTTTCACCTGCAAAAAGACCTTCATTCCCATCCCAAATAGGTTGAATCCATTTGGTTCCATCTTCTGAAAGAAATTCAGCAGCAATAGGGCCTACTAATAAGCCTATTAACAATAATGGTAATATTGCTGGAATTTTAAATTTCCAAGCAAACCATTGGGCTAATATTCCTAAAATGATGATTCCTGCTAATTCTACCATGAATAAATTTTATTTTAAAATACGTAATATAACAATTCTTTGAAGAAAATTAAAGTGCTTAATTTTTAGATTGAACTGTTTTATCAAATGGAATTTTTAATTGAGTTAATACATCTTCATCGTCGGTATGATCTGAAATATCCAAACCATATTGAATTTCTTTAGGATCTCCATACATAAAGGTTCCAAACATACGATCCCAGATAGAGAACATATTTCCATAATTACTATCGGTCCAAGGCAATTGATAGTGGTGATGAAATTTATGCATGTTTGGAGATACTATAACATAACTTATCCCCTTGTCTAACCATAAAGGCAAAGCCATATTTGCATGATTAAAATATGTAAATAATATCGTGATGATTCGATAGAAAAAGTAAAATGAAACTGGCATTCCTAAAAGCACAACTGCTCCTAAAGCCATAAATTCTCTGAAAATAAAATCGAATGGATGATGTCTAGTTCCAGAAGTTACATCTACATTTTTATCGCTATGATGAACGATATGAAGTCGCCACATCCAATTCACTTTGTGTAAAATATAATGGGTTGTATACTGCGCTAAAAGATCTAGAACCAATATTGAGATAATAAGTTTAGCCCAAATTGGAGCCTCAAATAATTGTAAAAGCCCAAAATTTGAAGATTCCAACCACATAAAAACTAAGGCTAATAGAATCCCAAATAAAGCATTGATAATCATCACAAATGCTAGAAATATAAGATTTGTTGAAGCATGTTTCCATTTTTTATAACCTAGTTTGAACAAGCTAAAACTATTTTCTAGTATCCAAAAAATTGCAATACAGACAAAAATCCATAAGGCTTTCATCCAAATAGGCATGGTTTCAAAAAAGAAAAGGAAATCCTGCATTTATTTTAAAATTCGATTGTATTTTTTATCATCCTCTAGAACTGAAACAGCTTCTAAAATTTCAGGATTATTTTCAATTTGATATAAATATAAACCTTCTCTATAAAAATAACGCTTTAAAATTTCATCGCTTAATAATGACATTAATTCTGCTTTTTTATTCATCAAAGCTTTTTCTTTTGCACGATCCAATGAATTCATTAGCTGATTATAACTAGAAGAAATCTCTTCATCCAAATTATCATCTTCAGCTCTTCTTAATGCTTCAGCAAATTTCTTTTCCGTTTCAGTTTCATATTCAAATCCATTTGTTTTTAAAAACTGATTAAAATCTAGAAAATCTGAATCAGAGAACTTAAAATTCTTCCAATCTGCTAATTCATTTGAATAATAATAATTCGTCGCATAATCAAATATTACATTGTCCTTTAAAAGTGCTGTAGTAATTGGACTAAATTTTGCAGTTTCAACTTCAATATCTGGTAATATTCCTCCTCCATCGTATACGGTTCTTCCTCCTTTTGTTTTGTATTCATTATACTCTTTTGGATCAACACGTACTGGATCACCATTTTCATCACGATTCCAATAGTCCAACGCTTGAATACAACGTCCACTTGGCGTATAATACCTAGAGATTGTCACTTTTAACTGAGTTCCGTAAGTCAATTTTTTTGGTCTTTGCACTAATCCTTTTCCGAAACTACGCGCACCAACGATCACAGCTCTATCTAAATCTTGCAATCCACCAGAAACAATTTCACTTGCAGAAGCGCTTCGTCCATTTACTAAAACAACTATAGGGATTTCTGTATCTATAGGGTCTCTAGATGTTTTATAGATTTTATTATACTTTTTGATAACGGATTTTGTAGTTGTTATCGTTTCACCTTTGGGCACAAATAAGTTTACAACATTGATTGCTTCATTTAATAAACCTCCAGGATTTCCTCTTAAATCCAATATGATTTTAGTTGCCCCTTGTAATTTTAAATCTTCTAGGGCTGACTTTGTTTGAATCGTAGTTTTTTTATTGAATTTTGACAAAACGATATAGCCAATATCATTGTTGATTAATTTATAAAATGGAACTGCATTTATATCTATTGCACCTCTAGTTAATGATGTAGTTTCTTTTTTTCCTTGTCTTAAAAATGATACCTCAACAGATGAACCTGAAGTTCCTTTAATTAAATCTCTTGGGTCGTCTTCATAATCTGAAATTAAAACATCTCCAACTTTAATAATCTCATCTCCAGCTTTTAATCCTGCCTTGTCAGCCGGATAACCTTTATATGGTTCTATAATAATTAATCGTTTATCCTTGCTTCTAATAGAAGCTCCAATACCTGTATATACACCAGAATTATTAATTCGAGCGTCCTCAACTTCTTGTTCATTCCAAAATACTGTATAAGGATCTAAGTCTGAAAGCATTCCTTTTATGGCTTTATCCATTAAAGTTGAGGGTGTATTTTCATCAACATAATTCATGTTTAATTCTTTAAAAAGCGTTGTAAATATTTCTATTTGCTTTGCTATTTCAAAAAAATCGTTTTTAAAACTAACTGTTGTAAAAAATATCCCAATTGCAAGTATGGGTATGATTATTTTTTTCTTC
>JAHRWC010000023.1 GCA_019090365.1 Flavobacteriaceae bacterium | reverse complement strand
TTTATTAAATATATTAATTCAGCAAGATATTACTTATAATAACATTTTAAAAATATTTTTTTTAACAAAAGATAAATCAAAATAAAACCCCATTTTAATACGCCCTTTGGTTGTTTAAAATTTTGTATTTATTGTAAGAATTAACTTCGAAAAAACTTATTACCTAAAACTGTTATTTGCAAACTTCTAATCAAAATCGTAACATTACACAACCAAAAAAATACAGATGCAAGAGAATAAAAACCTTTCAGAATTTGACATTGAAGATCAAAAAATAATTGAAAACATTGAATTAAACATTTGGGAAGCAATAATTCCAGTAGTTTTTTTAATGAGTTTATTAGCTTATAATATCTTTTTTGTAGAGGGTCAAGAATGGCTTGGAGGTTATACAAATCAATTAATTCTATTATTGGGTGGTGGCGTTGCAGCAATTGTTGGTTTTTTTAATAAAGTTTCTCTAATGGTGATGATTAAAGAAATTTTTGAAAATTTAAAAAGCGTCTTTGTTCCAATTATGATCTTGTTTTTAGTAGGAGCATTAGCAGGTACTTGGCTTGTTAGTGGAATTATTCCCGCTATGGTATATTATGGTTTACAAGTATTAAATCCTGCAATATTTTTACCTGCTTGTGTGGTTATTGCTGCTATTATTTCGATTGCCACTGGAAGTTCATGGACAACCTCAGCTACTGTAGGTATTGCATTAATTGGGATTGGAGAAGCATTAGGAATTTCACTAGGAATGGTTGCTGGAGCTGTAATTTCAGGAGCCTATTTTGGAGATAAAATGTCTCCTTTAAGTGACACAACAAACTTAGCTCCTGCAATGGCGGGAACCGATTTGTTTACGCACATACGTTATATGTCTATCACGACAATTCCTTCAATTATAATTACCCTTATTGTATTTTCTGTAATAAGTTTAAACATTGATACTACTGGAAATGCAGATGTAAGTGGTCTTCTAGAAACAATAAAAAACACATTTAATATTACTCCTTGGTTATTTGTTGTTCCTCTTGTTGTAATAGCTTTAATACTTACCAAAACAAAACCTCTAATTGCTCTAGGGGCAGGAGTTGTGTTGGCTGCTATTTTTGCTTTTGTATTCCAATCTGATATTCTAGGAAGTTTATCAAGCTCGAATTTAACTTCAATTATTAATTCAATTTTTGTTGATACCGAAATAGTTACTGACAATGAGAAATTAAATGAATTGTTTAGTGCTGGAGGTATGAAAGGTATGCTTTGGACTATTTATTTAATTGCTTGTGCTATGGTATTTGGAGGAATCATGGATGCAATTGGTGCATTAGCTAGAATTACAAGAGCACTATTGTCGATGGCTACAACGATATTCGGATTATTTGCTAGTACCGTATTTAGCTGTTTAGGATTGAATGCAATTGCAAGTGATCAATATTTAGCTATTGTTATACCAGGAAAAATGTTTAAAAAAGCATTTGATGATAAAGGTCTTGCTCCTGAAAACTTAAGTAGAACTTTAGAAGATTCCGGTACTGTAACCTCTGTACTTATACCTTGGAATACATGTGGAGCCTACCAATCTAGTGTGTTAGGTGTTAGTGTTGCTGAATATTTTGTCTACGCAATCTTTAATTGGTTGAGCCCATTCACAACATTGTTCTTCGCCGCACTTCATATCAAAATTAAGCACGTTACTTCTAAATAGTCAATATTTATTTATAAATACATTCAACATAGATTATCCTTATCGTTGAATAAAAAATTAAAATTTTATTATGGCAAAAAATCAGCTTTCTGTGCGTATTTTTGCAATAGAAAATAATAACAATTTTAATTCATAAATAACATGGCAATCGTAGGTAAAAAATTCCCAAGCATCAGTGTAAAAGCAATCAGTGATATGGGAGATAATTTAAATCTAAACATTTTAGAAGAAGCAACTAAGAACAATAAAAAAGTTTTACTTTTTTGGTATCCAAAAGATTTCACTTTTGTGTGCCCTACTGAACTACATGCATTTCAAGCTGCATTAGGTGAATTTGAAAAAAGAAACACTATGGTAATTGGAGCTTCTTGTGATACTGCTGAAGTTCATTTTGCATGGTTAAACACTCCAAAAGATCAAGGTGGAATTGAAGGTGTTACCTATCCTCTTGTAGCTGATGCTAACAGAAACTTATCTAGTGTATTAGGTATTTTAGATGGATCTAACGAAAGATATGATGATGAATCTGATACAATCCAAATGGATGGTGACAATGTAAGCTATAGAGCTACTTACCTTATTGATGAAGAAGGTACAGTTTTCCATGAAGGAATTAACCATATGCCTTTAGGAAGAAATGTAAATGAATTTTTACGTTTAATAGATGCTTATACACACGTACAAGAAAAAGGTGAAGTTTGTCCTGCAAACTGGGAAGAAGGAAAAGACGCAATGCAAGCAAATAGAGAAGGTACTGCAGAATATTTAGCTTCTCACTAAAAACAATAACAAGATGTTACAAGAACTGAATCAAGATAATTTAAACGAACTCGTAGCTAACAATCCAACTGTGGTTGTACAATTTAGTGCTACTTGGTGTGGAAATTGTCGTATCATGAAGCCAAAATTTAAAAAGCTGGCTACCGAAAATGAAGACATCGTATTTGTAATAGTTGATGCAGAAAAGTTTCCAGAATCTAGAAAAATGGCAACCGTTGATAATTTACCAACATTTGCAACTTTTAAAGATGGAGCCTTTAAAAACCAAGTACAAACAAATAAGTTTGACATATTAAAAGACCTCGTAGATGAAGTTACCAATAATTAAACACCTCACTCAATTTATAGAAGAAAATGATGAGGATTTTGTAATTGAAACTATTGAAACTCTTGAAGCCCTTACAGAGGTTCCTTCATTAAAAGATGAAGAATTAGATGTAATAGGCGAATTGATTTCAAACATGTATGGTGCTGTTGAAGTTTCTAAAATGATAAAAAGTGGAACTCCAAAAAAAGAAGCCTTAAACGGTTTTATGAAACGAGTCTTAGGATCAATTGATTCATAAATAATTTAAAAAATCCCTTTTCTTAAAAGGGATTTTTTTTTACCATATTAATTGGAAAATAAAATTAGGAGTAAATCCTAATGAAGTTTTATCTACTACTTCAATAGGATCATTCAAACTATTATTCCCAGAATATTCTCTACTTAAATGGTTTTTTTTATCATATATGTTTCTAATTGAAAACCCAACTTTACCATTTAACTTATTCTCTTTCGAAAATTTAAAATGATACGTTGTTGAAAAATCCAATCGATGGTATTCAGGTAATTGTTTATCGTTTATTTTATCAAAACTTATATCTCCTGAATCTGAATCAATAATAGCTTCAGTATAGGGTTTTCCAGTTCTCCATTTCCAAGAAATAGCCATTTGAAATTTATTCCATTTATAAGCTAAAGAAGTTGAAAATGCATGGCTAATATTATTACTTGAAGGAAATGATTTATTATTATTTAATCCTTGAAAAGTAGAGGTAACATCATTATATGAATAACTTACCCAAGTATTAAAATTTCTAAATGATTTTTTTATGTAAAAATCAATTCCGAAAATTTCCTGATCACCAATATGAAAATCACTATCTATTGGATTTAAAAAACCCAATGAAAGAGCTGAAACCCCTTCAATCTTTTTATAATAATGATCCAAATCAAGCGTCCAACCCATACTTGAATAGACAAATCCAGCTGAAAATTGTTTACTATTTATAACTGGAAATTTTGAACCATCCACCAATCTCCATAGCTTATTTTCTAAAGACAAATCACTCACTACAGTTTCATCAATTTCATTGATAATTTGATTTTTAAACTCTCCTGAAACTTGCACTCCAACATTTTTAAATATTTTTTTATACACTAATATTCTCGGTTCAAATTTTAGAATGTCAAGGCTACTATAATTATTGATTCTAAAACCAGCAGTAATATTTGCAACTTTTGGATTAGTGTATGTATAATTTCCAAACAGAGAATGTGTAGTTACTCTTCTCTGATCTGAATCTAACACAAATGATAATTCTTCGGTTTTTAAATAGGCATAACTTACATCTTTGTAATTATATTGATACCCTAAAGCTATATTTGATTTACGTGAAACTTTTATATCAATTTCAGAATTAATTCCCGAATCAAAGATCACATTACGCTTATCAAAATCTGAAAGTTGTTCTTCATTATTGCCTTCAATAAAATTATAATTCAATCTATATTTTGAAACAAATGCATTCGTTTTTAATTGATACTTTGGGTTTAATTTCCAATCCCATTGCATTCCGTATCCTTCATTTTTTATAGACAAAATATCGTTGAAAGATGTATTTGAAGGTTGGTTTTTTCCGAAGAAATCTAATTGATTATCAATATAAATTGTACTAATCTTAAGATCGTGCTTTTCAGTTGGTTTATAGTTTAAGCTAACATTGTAATCAATAAAGTAAAAGTCATCTGAAGCTTCGTTTTCATATTCAATTTTTGTAGTTTGAAATACTTTATTAGTGTAATTTTTAAAGGTTTCAGTTTCAATCCATTCTGTATAACTTCTACGTATTGATGCTAAAACACTCAGCTTATTTTTTATTACTGGAATTTTAATAAACCCATCTACACTAATGCCATTCACTCCTAATTTTGCGTTTATTTTATTTGCAACATTTGTATGAGAAGAGATATCGACAACACTTGAAATACGCTCTCCATATCTAGGATGTGTACCTTTATTTATAAATAAAACATTTTCAGAACTATTTGAATTAAACGCTGATATCATTCCAAATAAATGCCCTTTATGGTACATATTAATACCATTCCAAATCATACGATTTTGATCGGAACCTCCTCCCCTAACCGTAAATCCTGAGGCAGTTTCATTTGGGCTAGTAACCCCTGGCAATTGTTGAATACTCTCTAACACATCTGCTTCAATTAAACCAGGTAAAAGTCCTATCCTTTCTGGTTTTAAATGAAATACAGCATTCTTCTTTTTGGAAATACCTTTGGTTAAATAACTATTAATAATAACATTATCCAATACCTGAATTTCATCTAAAGACAATTCATTTTCAGTTAAAATAATATAGCGTTCATTGATAAATTGAAAGTTTAATTTGGATTGAGTAGATAATATATCAATTACATCTTGAAGGCTCCACTCCTTTTCAGAAAGCGAAACATATTGTTCTTCTATTATTTTATCTGGATAGGAAAATCGAATATCAAAAACATGTTCCAAACTCGTTAAAACTGAAACAAAAGGTTCATTATTAAAGTATAGCGTGGCTGTTTTCTTTTCTTGTGAAAAAGAGAAAAATGGAGTACTTAAAAATAAAATCCAAATAAGTAATTTATACTTATTTATTGTGACGAAGCACATATTCATTTTTATCATTCTTAGTATAATCTATACGCATTGTTTTAAAAACTGATTGTAATGCAATTTCTAAATCATTCGAGCTAAAACTACCTGTAAAAATTGTTTTTGCATTAATTTTTGTGGTATCAAATTTAACTAGATACTGTTTTTCTAAAGCCGAAATCACATATTTCAATGGAACACTTTTAAAACTAATTTCTCCATCAAGCCAAGTTGGCTCTTCACCGTCTGTATTCCACTGTTCTACTGAATTTCCATTAATTCTTCTAAAAGATTCGCTTTGCGTTAACAAATAATTATTTGAATCATTATTAACTTGTACCTTTCCTTCATAACATACAACCTCAAAGAAGTCTAAATTTGAATTTACGTTAAATTGAGTACCCAACACTGTTATAGCTCCATTGTCTGTTTTAACTGTAAAAGTGCTTCCTTTTTCTACTTTAAAAAAAGCTTCTCCCTCTAATTCAACTTCTCTATTTTCTTCCCATGAATCTTTATCATATTGAAGTTTTGAATCAGCATTTAATACTACTTCAGATCCATCTAGAAGTTGTATTGTTTTTTGCTCAGAAATAGAAGTAATTATTATTTCATTTGAATTGTTAAGCATAGAAAACAAACCAAAAAATAAGATAATTGAAGCAGCAACTGAAATTACCCAATACCTTTTCAGCTTTATAACTTTTGATTTTCTTTTTTTATCAATCTTATTTTGAATTGAACTAAATGATTTATTTAATGGAGCCTCTAAATAAGCCAAAGCATCTATTCCTTCTTTTAATTTATGAAAGGCCAAATAATCAGCTTCTGAAACTAATTTTTTTAGTTCGCTGTCTGTTATTTCACCTTCCATCCATTGGGCAAAAAAGGTTTCATTTTCTTTATGACTAATATTTTTATCCATCTTTCGTATACTATGACAACTTATAATTTAAATACCCTACTTCAATTAGAATATTTTAAATGTTTCCTATTTTTTGTCTGATTTCAATTAATGCTAAATGCATTCTTTTCTCAACTGCTTTTACAGATATTTCAAGCATTTCAGCTATTTCTCTATATTTCTTTTTTTCAATTCTATTTAATAAAAAAACTTCTCTTTGTAAGGGTGGTAAATCTTTAATCGCTTTTTCAATTTTCTCTAAGAACTCCTTTTCAAGTAGCACAAATTCTGGGGTTTCATTGGTACTTCCCTTTACATGATTGCTCTGGTAAACTTTTTTAACTTTTTCATGCTTCACATGGTTTAAAAAAATATTTGTAGCAACAGTATATAAATAGCTTTTTACTTTTGAATAAGTAACACGATCACAATGATCCCATAATTTTATAAAAGTTTCTTGCAAAATATCTTCAGTCAGATCAACATCTTTTGTTTTAAAATAGATATACCTTTTTAAATCTTTAGCATAAGTTTGAAACAACTTATTAAAAGTTTCAGCATTGCAAATATTTTCAGACTGGTTAGACATCAACAAATTATTGGTAATTTACGACTTCAAAACTATGCAAAAAATAAAAATGTTTTTCGGTAGGGTTTTTTTAATGTGAGGTGTCTCACTTATATTAATCGATTAAACCATTGAATTCTAATTTTTAAAAACTATTGAAATGAAAAATATAAAATTGATTTTTTTCTCAATGTTAATTGCCCTCTCGGTATTAACATCCTGCCAAAACAATGATGATATCATAGACGATATGGCCAATGTTACTCAAAGTGCTGCTTTACAAACTGCGTTAAATAACTTAGATTTAATTGTTGATGATGAAGGCTCTTTAATTGAACAAGAAAATCCGACAGGAAACTTAGTATTCGACTTCTGTTTTGATTTTGTATATCCTATTAATTTAGAATATAATAATGGTACTACAGTTGAAGTAAATAGTTTTGAAGAACTTATTCTAGTTCTTATTAATTCAACTGAAGAATTATTTATTGTAGGAATCGAGTTTCCGTTTGATGTTGAAGTCTTCAATGAAGACAACGATGAAATTGAAATAATTACTATAAATAATGAAGAAGAATTTCTTGCTCTAATAGAAAGTTGTGATTTTAATCAATCGTGTGAATGTACCGATGAATATGATCCTGTTTGTGTAGAAATTATTGACGGCAATGAAACTATTTTAATCACTTTCCCAAATGAGTGTCTTGCAGAATGTGAAGGATTTACAGAAGAAGATTTTGTTGACTGTGGAGATACAAGTTGTGAAGATGAATGCCCTCAAGAAGAAGATCCTGTTTGTGTTGAAGTAACTAATCCAAATGGAAATACAGAAATTATAACTTTCCTTAATGCATGTTTTGCTGAATGCGAAGGATATACTGAAGAAGATTTTATCGATTGTGATATTAGTTGTGAGGATGAATGTCCAGATGAATATGATCCAGTTTGTGTTGAATCTGGTGGACAAATTATAGAATTTGACAACTTCTGTTTAGCTGAATGTGAAGGATTTACTCAAGAAGACTTAGTTGATTGTGAAGTAAGTTGTGAAGATGAATGTCCAGATGAGTATGATCCAGTTTGTGTGTTAACTAATAATGGAGAACTTGAAGAATACGATAATATTTGCCTTGCATTTTGCGATGGATATGAACAAGACGATATAGTTGATTGTGAAAACAATGAATGTGAAGTTGGAGCAATAGAAGTTACTATAGGCGAATGTAATGATGACGGAACTTATATTTTAACAATCGATTTTGAATATGAAAACCCTGGGAATGAGTACTTCGATTTATATGTTAGAAACAATGAACTGCTAGGATATTATTTACTTTCAGATTTACCAATAACGATTGAGAATTTTGAATTAAGTGGATTTGATAATGACTACATTAAAGTTTGTATTAATGACAATCCAAATTGCTGTAATGAAACAGAATGGGATCCACCAGCATGTGAAAATACAGGATGTGAAGACAATTGTCCTCAAAATGAAGATCCAGTATGTGTAGAGTTTACTAATCCAAATGGAGAAACAATTGTTATCACTTATTTAAATGCTTGTTATGCAGAATGTGATGGATATAATGAAGAAGATTTTGTTGACTGTAATCCAAGTCCAGATTGTTATGAGTATGGATTCCCAATTGGAATGACACTTAATGGAGTCTATGTAAATGTTAGCACTAATGAAGAAGTTGATGATTATTTAGACTTAGGCTATGAACTAGTTTATCCAATAGAATTAATCATAAATAATGAAATTATTCTAGTGTATCAAGGTATACTAGAAGGTGCATATGGTCCAAGATGTGACTAATATTTTTTTAAGTTGAGGATGAAAAAGGAGATTAATCTAATTGTTAATCTCCTTTTTTTATACTCAAAGTTTTAAATTGTAACTTTGATTTTTCTTTAAATTAATCTCTATGGCTTTCAACAATTCTTTCCTTTATAAGCGTATAAAAGGAGTAGGATATGCTTTTAAAGGCGCTTTTATATTATTAAAAAATGAAGCGAGTATTCAAGTACAAGCCTTTATTGCTATTGTTGTCACTATTGCAGGATTTTATTTTGAAATCTCAACAACAGAATGGTTAATACAAATTCTTACCATCGCGTTGGTTATGGGTCTAGAAGGCGCTAATTCTGCTATTGAAGAAATTGCAGATTTTATTCATCCAGAGCATCACACAAAAATTGGTTTTATAAAAGATATTGCAGCTGGCGCTGTATTTTTCACTGCTATTGCTGCTGTAATAATTGCTTGTATTATATATATTCCTAAGTTTTAGTCTGTATCGAAAATGTTGTTTTTTATAATAGAAATAACCTAAAATATTAATTAGTTTGTACCGTTTGATATTTGTATTTTTGCTTTTATACATTTAATTTTAAATGGCCAAAAAGAAGACTAAAACAACTAGAACCACTAAAAAACCACGCAAAAGAATTTCTTTTCAGTTGTCTAAGCAACAAAAAGTTATCTTCGGTAGTTTTCTATTTTTTTTAGGTCTTGCACTTATCTTTTCATTCATTTCATATTTTTTTAATTGGCAAGCAGATCAAAGTAATATTGGTGATTTAGCTAATAGAGAATTAGAAAATAAAAATTGGCTTAATACTTTCGGAAATAATGTAGGTCACTTCTTCATATACAATGGATTTGGAATTGCAGCTTTTATATTTGCATCGCTACTTACACTAACTGGAGTGTATTACTTCTTCGATTATGCTAAAACACAACTCAGAAAGTTTTGGTTTTGGGGTATTTTAGTTATGATTTGGCTTTCTGTATTCTTCGGATTTTTCGCCAGTAAAAGTGCCTTATTAAGTGGTGTTATTGGTTATGAAATTAATGATGTATTACAAGATTATTTAGGCCTTATAGGCGCCATTTTAGTTATGGCTTTTTTAGCTATCATCTATTTTGTAATACGCTTAAATATTACGCCAGACAAAGTTATTTCAGCATTTAAAAACACTAAAAAGGAAATTGTTTCCGATTTTTCTTCGGAAGAGAATACAGAGAAAATACAACCTAAAGCTAAAGAGGTTAAGAAAGAAATAATTGAAGATATTTCAGATTCGAAACCGGTTGAATTAGACCTTTCAGGAAAAACAACAGATTTATCTTCAGAAGAAAAGAAATTAGAACCAGTATTAACTTCAGAAAAAATAATCATTGAGCCTAGCACCGAAAATGATTTAGCAATGGAAGTTGAACAGGCGGTTGAAGAAGAAGAGGTTACTCAAAATTTAAGTGATAAACTAGTGAGTGATTTTGGTGAATTTGATCCAAAATTAGAACTGAGTAAATATAAATTTCCAACCATTAATCTTTTAAAAGATTATTCAGCTGGTGCCAGTATTACGATTGATCAAGAAGAACTAGAAGAACATAAAAATAGAATTGTTGAAACCCTTAATAATTATAAAATAGGGATTGCTAACATCAAGGCTACCGTAGGTCCAACAGTTACTTTATATGAAATAATTCCTGAAGCAGGTGTTCGTATTTCTAAAATTAAAAATTTAGAAGATGACATCGCATTATCATTATCAGCTCTAGGTATTCGTATCATTGCTCCAATTCCTGGAAGAGGTACTATTGGTATTGAGGTGCCAAACAAAAAACCTTGCATTGTTTCAATGCGTTCGGTGATTGCTTCACCAAAATTTCAAAGTGCTGAAATGGAGCTACCATTAGCCTTAGGAAAAACTATTAGCAATGAAACATTTGTAGTTGATTTAGCTAAAATGCCTCACCTTTTAATGGCAGGTGCAACAGGACAAGGAAAATCTGTAGGTTTAAATGCTATCCTAACTTCATTGTTGTATAAAAAACATCCTGCTGAAGTTAAATTTGTTTTAGTAGATCCTAAAAAAGTGGAGCTTACTTTATTTAATAAAATAGAACGTCATTATTTAGCAAAACTACCAGATACCGAAGAAGCAATTATTACTGATACCACTAAAGTAGTTCATACGCTTAATTCTTTGTGTATTGAAATGGATGCACGTTACGACTTGCTTAAAGACGCAATGGTTCGTAATATCAAAGAATACAATACAAAGTTTAAAACACGTAAATTAAATCCGAATGACGGTCATCGTTACTTACCTTATATCGTATTAGTAATTGATGAATTTGCAGATTTAATAATGACCGCTGGTAAAGAAGTGGAAACTCCTATTGCTCGACTTGCACAATTAGCACGTGCCATAGGTATTCATTTAATAGTTGCAACTCAACGTCCATCGGTAAATGTAATTACTGGAATTATTAAAGCAAATTTCCCTGCCAGAGTAGCATTTAGAGTTACTTCAAAAATTGATTCACGTACTATTTTAGATAGTTCGGGAGCAGATCAATTAATAGGTCGAGGTGACATGCTATATACACAAGGAAATGAATTAGTACGTTTACAATGTGCTTTTGTTGATACTCCAGAAGTTGCTGATATCACTGACTTTATTGGTTCACAAAAAGCATATCCAGATGCTCATTTATTACCTGAATATGTAGGTGAAGAAGGTGGCACAAATCTTGATAATAACATAAATGAACGAGATAAACTGTTTAGAGACGCTGCAGAAGTTTTAGTCATTGCACAACAAGGTTCTGCCTCTCTTTTACAACGAAAATTGAAATTAGGATATAATAGAGCGGGTAGAATTATCGATCAACTGGAAGCTGCAGGAATTGTAGGTCATTTTGAAGGTAGTAAAGCTCGACAGGTACTAGTACCTACTCTTGAAGCCCTAGATCAACTTTTAGAAAACGAAAATAATAGTTAAAATGAAAAAATTAGTAATTGCATGTATCCTTTTAGGTACCGTATTTTCTTTGCAAGCGCAAAGTGCTAAATCTTTATTGAATGAAGTATCAGATAAAGTAAAGAGCTATGATAATATCAATATTTCATTTAAATATTCTTTGAACAATACAAAAGAGAATGTAAAGCAAGAAACACGTGGTGATGTTACTTTACAAAATGACAAATATGTCTTAAACTGGTTGGGTATATCAAGAATATTTGATGGTTCAAATATATACACTATTGTTCCTGAAGATGAAGAAGTAACAATTTCTGCATACAATCCAAAAGATGACAAAGAAATTACACCTTCAAAAATGTTGACTTTTTATGAAAAAGGATACACTTATAAAATGGATGTTGAACAAACAGTAAAAGGAAGAAAAATTCAGTTTGTTAAGTTAATTCCTATAGATTCAAACGCTGAAATCAAAGATATTTTATTGGGCATTGACAAACAGACAAAACATATCTATAAACTAATACAGACAGATGCCAACGGTACTCAGTATACTGTAACTGTTAATTCTTTCAAAACCAATCAACCAGTTTCTAAAACTTTATTTACTTTTAATAAAGCTAAATATGAAGGAGACGGTTATTATATTAACCAATTAGATTAATATTTTTTGAAAATTCTAGATCGGTATATATTGTCATCTTATTTAAAGACGTTTGCGAGCGTCTTTATTATTTTGATGTTTATTTTTATTCTTCAATCTGTTTGGCTCTATATTTCTGAATTAGCAGGTAAAGGATTAGACATTGTAATCGTTTTAAAATTCCTTTGGTTTGTAAGTCCGAAATTAATTCCTTTAGTACTCCCTCTTACGATATTAGTAACCTCTTTAATGGTTTTTGGAAGCCTTTCTGAAAACTATGAATTTGCCGCAATGAAATCCAATGGTATTTCATTACAAAGAGCAATGCGAAGTCTTACTTATTTTATTTTATTACTAAGTATAACTGCCTTTTTCTTTGCAAATAATGTAATTCCTTATTCTGAATACAAGTGGTTAAATTTAAGGCGAAACATTCAACAATTTAAGCCTTCAATGGTGATTGCTGAAGGGCAATTTAATCAGATTGGAGATGGTTTTAATATAAAAGTTTCTGAAAAATATGGAGATAACAATCAGTTTTTAAAAAATGTTGTTATTCATAAAAAAGAAGGAAAAGCAAAACAAAACAATACTGTTATCATTGCTGAAACTGGTGAACTTACCAGTGAAGAAAATAGTAATACACTTTCACTCATATTAAGAGATGGAAATTACTATGATGATATACAAACCAAAGACCAAAAAAAGAAATTAAGGAAACCCTTTGCAAAAAGTTTCTTTGAAGAATACACCATCAACATCGATTTAACTGAACTCAACAATAAAGATGTTGAGAAGGAAAACAAATTGAGTAATCATAACATGTATAATGTTAGTGAGCTTGTCACAGAAATTGATTCATTTTCAACTAGCTACACTAAAAACATTAAGTCTTTTGCTGAAAACATGCATTATAGAACTGGGATTACTAAACATATGGACCGTCGCCAAAATAAGAATTCTATAGTAGGCAAACCTACAGATACTCTATTAAATCTATTCAGTCCGAATCAACAATCCGAAATAGTTGCCATAGCAATTAATAATATAAAAAGCACTCAACAGTCAATAGATTCAAAAAAGGCAGAATACATCATTAAAACCAAGCGATTAAATAAATATGAAATTGCCTTGCATGAAAAATTTGCACTTGCAATAGCTTGTATCATTTTATTCTTTGTTGGCGCACCTTTAGGAGCAATTATTAGAAAAGGTGGAATGGGATTACCAATGGTCATTGCCATTCTTCTATTTTTAACCTATCACTTTATTGGGATTTTCGCTAAAAACAGTGCCGAAGATGGAACTTTGCATCCTTTTATAGCTACTTGGTTAAGTACATTAATCTTACTTCCATTAGGAGTTTGGCTCACCATTAGAGCTACTACAGATCAAGGAATTATAGACATGGATTCTTTTTACCAACGGATTAAACGATTGTTTAGTAAGAAAAGTAAAGTATAGTCCGATAGATTTTGTCTTTTAACTATAAGAAATAAATATTTAGCACATTCCTCACAAGGATTTCATTCCTTATATTTGCATATCAATTAGAAGAAAAATGAT
>JAHRWC010000376.1 GCA_019090365.1 Flavobacteriaceae bacterium | reverse complement strand
TTGAAATAATAGAAGTTTTTTATAATAAAAATCATCTATTGAAGTTATCATAAAGAAATGTTCTTAAAATATTTTTTATATAAAAAGTTAATGAATACTTATTTGTTAAAAAATACATAAATAGTTGAAAACTAGGACTAAAAAGCAATTGTTATTCTAAAATTGTTTGTATTTTTGCCAAACGAAAAATCATCTCAATTTTTCTAAAAGAAAAGATTGCGAAAAGAAATTAAAAAGAAAGGTTGAGAATTTCATAATTGAAATTTAATTTGGTTAGTTAGTTGATAATGACCACGCATTACTCAATCGGTGCGTGGTCTCTTTTTTTGCTTAAAATCCGTGCCTTCAAATTTTCGTTCTACTTGAGAAACATTTAATGACTCCCCAAGAGAATCTTGCAATTCGGTTAGTTCTTTCTTAGTTAAATCACGCCATTTTCCTTCTGGTAATTCACCTAATTCAATATTCATTATACGCGTACGTTTTAAGGCAACAACTTCGTATCCTAAATACTCACACATGCGTCTAATTTGACGATTTAAGCCTTGTATTAATACAATCTTAAATACAAAACGTCCAACACGTTCTATGGTACATTTTTTAGTAACTGTATTTAATATTGGTAAGCCATTACTCATTCTTTTTAAAAAATCATCAGTAATTCTACGATCAACAGTAACTATATACTCCTTTTCATGTCTATTTCCTGCTCTTAAAATTTTATTTACAATATCACCATCATTGGTCATCAAAAGTAGCCCTTGACTTGGTTTGTCTAACCTTCCTATGTGAAATATTCGTTCTTTGTGATTGATGAAATCAACAACATTCCCATCCACTCGTTGATCGGTAGTACAAGTAATTCCAATAGGCTTATTTAAGGCGATATAGACTAATTCTTCAACCTCTTTTGTAATAGAAGTGCCGTTAATCTTTATATCATCACCAGGCATAGCACGATCCCCTAAAGAAGCAACTTGATCATTAATAGCAACTCGTCCTTGTTCAATAAGTTTATCTGCTTGTCGTCTAGAACAAAAACCACTATCACTTATGGCTTTATTTAATCGTTTAGAATCAGGATGATTAGTCATATCATTTATTAGGATTTAACTTCTCGAAGTTTATTTTGTAATGATTTTATTTGATCTCTTAATTTGGCTGCCATTAAAAAGTCTAGTTCTTTAGCTGATTTCTCCATTGCTTTTCTAGTATCTCTAATTTTCTTCTCAATTTGAGCTTTTGTTAAATACTCATTTTCATTTTCTGCAGCTAAATTTTCAGCAGTTTCAAATGAATAGGCTTCTTGCTTCGATTTAGTTAAAGCGTTTTCAAAAGATTTTTTTATTGCTTTTGGAGTAATGTTATTTTCTTCATTATACGCAATTTGTTTCTCCCTTCTATATTCTGTGGCATCAATAGTTGCTTGCATGCTTTTGGTCATTTTATCAGCATACATAATAGCCTTACCATTCAAATTTCTTGCTGCTCTTCCTACTGTTTGTGTCAACGAACGTGTACTTCTTAAAAAACCTTCTTTATCTGCATCCAAAATTGCAACTAAAGAGACTTCAGGTAAATCTAATCCCTCACGTAACAGGTTTACACCAACTAAAACATCGAAAAGCCCTAAACGTAAGTCTTGCATTATTTCGACACGTTCTAACGTATCAACATCACTATGGATGTATCTACTTCGGACATTAATTCTAGTTAAATATTTAGTAAGTTCTTCAGCCATTCTTTTAGTTAATGTGGTAACTAAAATTCGTTCATCTTTTTCGATTCTTAATTGTATTTCTTCTAATAAATCATCTATCTGATTTAAACTTGGACGTACTTCAATAGGTGGATCTAAAAGTCCAGTTGGACGTATAATTTGTTCTACATAGACACCTCCACTTTTTTCTAATTCGTAGTCAGCTGGTGTAGCACTTATATAGATTACTTGGTTCTGCATAGAAACAAACTCATCAAATTTTAATGGTCTGTTATCCATAGCAGCAGGTAATCTAAAACCATATTCTACCAAGTTCTCTTTTCTTGAGCGATCTCCACCATACATTGCGGTAACTTGAGAAACAGTTACATGACTTTCATCCACCACCATTAAATAATCATCAGGAAAGAAATCTAATAAACAGAATGGACGTGTTCCAGGTAATCTTTTATCAAGGTAACGAGAATAGTTTTCAATTCCGCTGCAATATCCCAATTCGCGAATCATTTCTAAGTCAAAATTGGTACGCTCTTCCAAACGTTTTGCTTCAAGGTGTTTTCCAATTTCTTTAAAGTAATCAATTTGTTTTACGAGATCATCTTGAATATCTTTTATAGCATCTTGCAATACATCTGGAGAGGTTACAAACATATTTGCTGGGTAAATATTTAAAAGCTCATACGTATCTAATACTTCATTCGTCTTTACATTAAAGACTTCTATTTCTTCAATTTCATCACCAAAAAAATGAATTCTGAAAGCATCATCTGCGTAACTTGGGAAAACATCTACAGTATCTCCTTTTATTCTGAAATTTCCATGGTTAAAATCAGCTTCAGTTCTTGCATATAAACTTTGAACCAAACGATGTAATAATTTCGTGCGAGAAATTATTTGCCCTTGCTTCAATTTAATAACATTCTTTTTGAATTCAGCTGGATTTCCAATTCCATAAATACAAGAAACGGAAGCTATCACAACAATATCTCTTCTTCCTGAAAGTAAAGATGAAGTGGTGCTGAGACGTAATTTTTCTATTTCTTCATTAATAGATAAGTCTTTTTCGATATATGTTCCACTGGTTGGTAAATAAGCTTCTGGCTGATAATAATCATAATAAGAAACAAAATACTCAACTGCGTTATTTGGGAAAAAATGCTTGAACTCTGTGTATAATTGGGCTGCTAAGGTTTTATTATGTGCTAAGATTAATGTTGGTTTTTCAATTTCTTGAATAACATTAGCAACGGTAAATGTTTTTCCACTACCAGTAACACCTAAAAGTGTTTGGTGTTCTTCTCCTTCATTAAGCCCTTCCACAAGCTGTTTTATCGCTTCTGGCTGATCTCCTGTCGGTAAAAAATCGGATACAATGTTGAATTTCATATAGGAAACAAAGGTACAAAATCAGAAGTATCAAATTAATGAAGAATTCCTATCATTAATTTATTTTTTCAGAAATAAACTAAGACCTTTTATTGGGTTCCATTTTCATGTTAATTTTAACTTCTCCATTTACCACCATTCTTATAAAGTATGTTGGTTCACTATAGTTTTCAGTATCAAAAGCGAAATTAAAAGTGTGTTTTCCTGGCTTCTCATGAGGATTATTATATAATTCTCTAACTATAATATCTTGTTCATTAAACAAGCCTAAAGTGACATGATTTTTTCTACTAAATTTATATTTAAACTCACCAACTACACTTCGTTTAAAACTACGAGCAGTTTCATAGTAAGTTTCATATTTCTTAGAATCATATTTTGGAACTGGAATATTTAAAAGATTTGCAACAAATTTTTGATAATGAATGGATTCTTTTTCTTGAAATCCAGCAATTTCTTCAATAGGGAATTCATCTGTAATTGCCCAAATTGTATATTGTCCTAGGGTATTAAAACTTTTATTTTTTTCAATTTCTTCAGATATTTTCTTAATAGATCCATCTGCTAAATCTCCTAATTTATAGGTTGTTAATTTATTAGAAGCTGATTTATATTTTTGAATACACATAGCAAACAATGGTTTTAATTCCTTCTTTTTAGGAGTCAAAGCAATTAATTCTTCTTGTGTAATTATTAGATCTTGTACTTTTGTAGAATCTGCAATAAATTTTTGTCCGTTTGGTATTCTAATCGAAATATTTTTATTGGTAAGATTTGTAATGTCAATTTTAACTGGTTGATAATAATGGGTGCTCTCATCATTACCAAAAAATGAACATGAAACTAACTTTTTTTCAATAGCAGTTTTTAGGTCGTAAGTAATTATTGTAGGTTGACTAGCTGAGATTGATATTAGAGCTATAAAACAGATAATGAACTTTTTCATACATTGAATATGTTAGTTTATTTTCTAACGAATTCAATTATAAAAAAGTATGAAAAGGGAATGTTTAGTCCTTATGTTCTTTGTTGAAATACACTAAATAATAGTACATCTGTTTTTCTTCATCCCAACCTTTTTCAACAAAACGTTCTGCGCTTTCAGGGTTAATAAAATCCATTTTAATTTGAATATTAGTATCCAAATTAATTACGTTTTTCATTTTCTTTCTTGCTGCTGAAACAGCTGTATTTGCAATAGGGAAGGAGGTAAGATCTTCAATTTTATACTTTGGAGCTTGTTCAGATTTATAATGGTTAAATTCTGTTTTAAGATCTGGATTGTCAATTACTTCATCTATAAAAAGAGACTCTTCAAATGCATCGTTTTTTGCAAAATGATTTACGGCACGATTCATAAACATTACTTCTTCTTTTTTATCTTCAGCAGGTAATACAACATCTTTTGCAAAATCTTGACAAAACTTTAAGTACTTCTTTGTTTGAAAGTTTTCATCTTCAAGCGCATCAACTCCTAAAAAACTTTCAAGCCAATATTTAGTATCGTAACGATTGCTATCTACAGAAAGAATTTTGTATCCTTCTTCTTTTTTCACATTAAATATTAAACAACCCTTATCTAGTTTATTCAGGTTTACCCCTTGTAAATGATGAGCGTCGAATTGATTTTCTTTTTTTGAAAACTGAAGAAAATCTTGTTTGATTTCAGATTTAAAAATCCCAATACCTTCTACTTTTTCATTATCTATTTGAAGGTGATCGAAATGAACAATATACACTTCACCACTTTTAATGTGTGGATGTAAAGATTGATCATATAAATGTTTAGTTATTTTTCTGCCTACTTCATGAGTTGATTCTGGATTATCAAAAATTTCAGAAGCAAGATTGAATAGTTCATGAAATTCTAAATCGGTATCATGAAAAAATTGAAAGTAATTTTCTTCTTTTTCTCTAAATGGTTTCAGAAAATATTCCTTTAATAAAGGAGTTAACTCATCGTCTGCTTTATAAGGTTCGCTTGAAAGAAAAATAGGTTCATTATGACTTTTATTACCAACGTGATGAATCGATAATGAATTGATGTGAGCAGAGTATAAGTTAATCATTTAGGGGTTTTGTTTTGTGTTAATTTGATGAAAATAAATTATAAAATTAATTCCAATTTTCATTAAAATCTAGGTCTTCATAATTTTCAGGATCTATTTCATGACTGTCTCTTATA
>JAHRWC010000375.1 GCA_019090365.1 Flavobacteriaceae bacterium | reverse complement strand
ATTTAATTCATCTTTTGAAGGAATTAAAGAAGAAGACTTCCGTTAATGTATTGTCTTATGATAATGATAGTAGAGCTGATTTTAATATAAAATCTTATGGAGTAAAAGATAAATTACAAAGATTGGCTTATAAAGTAAAGTTTTCTAAATTTTCTTCTTTAGATATTAAAATAATGAGTGAATATGATATTATTCATATACAACATAGTTATTTGTTTCGTAAAGTAATGCCTTTCTTTAAAGACCTTAAGAAGAAACCAAAGATAGTGATCACTTTAAGAGGAGCAGATACCTATAAGAAACCCTGGGTATCTGAAAAATGGAGAGAATTTTACAAAGAAAATTCACAGTATATCAGTGCTTTTATTGTAATGAGCAATCATCAAAAAAAGTATGTTGCCAAATGGGGTGTTAGCGAAGATAAAATACATTGTATCCCTATTTCATTTGGAGATAAATCAACATCAGAACCAAAATTTCCAAGTCAGAATACTCTTAAATTAGTTTCAGCCTTTAGAATGTGTTGGGAAAAGAATATTGAAGGAAGTGTTCGTTTAGCAAAAATATTAAAAGAAAAGAAAATACCATTTAGTTATGACTTATATGGGGATGGAGATGATTTAACACAATTGTATTATTTGAGAGAAAGAAATGATCTAATGGATGAAATTAATATTAAGCATAAAATTGATAATATTAAATTAAAGCAAAAATTAACAGACTATGATTTCTTTATACAATTAAGTATTTCTGAAGCGCTTCCTACTTCTGTATTAGAAGCTCAATCTAAAGGTGTACCTTGTGTAGTGTCAAATTCAGATGGACTTCCAGAAGCGGTGTTAAATGGTAAAACAGCGATAGTTGATGAATATAGTAATTACACTATGTTTGCTAATGCTATTATTGAAGTTTGGAATAATAAAGAAAAATATTATTCCTTTTCAAAAGAAGCTATAAAAAATAGTAATGATAATTTTTCTACAGAGATTGAGGTAGATAAATTAATGAATTTGTATAAGAGCTTAATGACAAATTAATAATGTGTGGATTTTTAGGTGAATATTCGTTTCAGAAAAATCAAATAACTAATAAAGAATTATTTTCTTCTTTATTAGAATTATCAAATCATAGAGGCCCAGATAGTACAAAATCTTTAAGAGAAGAAAATTTTCAACTAGGTTTTAATAGGTTAGCAATATTAGATGTTTCAGAAAACGGAAACCAACCAAAAACCTCTCCTTCTGGTAGATATTTTGTGGTTTTTAATGGAGAGGTTTATAATTTTAAAGAACTTCAGAAAAAGTATGAATTAAAAGATTTAAAATCTAGTTCAGATACAGAAGTCATAATTCATTTATTTGATAAACTTGGAATTGAAAATACCATTAAAAGTCTGAATGGTATGTTTGCTATTGCAGTGATAGATAGTCAAGAAAACACACTTACACTAACAAGAGATTTTGCTGGAATTAAACCATTCTTTTATGGAAAATCAAAAAGGGGGATTGTTTTTGCTTCTCAATTTGATCAAATATTTAAGCATCCTTGGTTTAATGCCAATTTAATACTTAGACAAGAAATAATAAAAGAATACTTTGGCTTCGGTTATATGCAAGCACCAAATACGGTATATGAAGATGTTTTTCAAGTACAGCCAGGAGAAATATTAGTGTTTTCAGAGAAAGGAGATGTGCTTAAAAAAACCAATATTCTTTTTCCTAAAGAATATATAAATGGAATAAAAGATGTTGCTCAGTATTCTTATAACCAAGTTTTAGAAAAAGTAGTGTCAGATCAATTAATAAGTGACGTGCCAATTGCTACTTTTTTAAGTGGAGGTATCGATAGTCCATTAATTACAGCGGTTGCTAAAAATAAAAAGCAAGATATAGAAGCTTTTACTTTCGGAATTGATCATCCAAAATATGATGAAAGTGAAAAAGCAAAAGAATATGCCAAACATTTAAATGTAGCTCATACTATTAAGAAAGTAAAAGAAGAAGAATTACTAAATCAAATAGAAGAACATTTTAAGTATTATCCAGAGCCTTTTGGAGATTATTCGAGTATACCAACTTATGTGATTACAAATTTGGCAAGAAAAACACATACAGTAATGCTTTCTGGAGATGGTGGAGATGAACTGTTTTTTGGCTACCCTAGAATGTTGGATGTATTGAATAAAAAGCATTGGTTTAAAATTCCTTTTGCAATACGAAAGCCATTAATTAAAATTCTAAATAAGTTAAATGTTATAAATACCTGGGCTCCTTATTCATATAAAACGCTTGAAGAATGGATCATTGCTAAGCAATTACAAATTACTCCGAACGTTCTTGATACATTTGTTCCAAAAACTTTATTTTCTTCTGAAATGAATGCCTTATTTGATTTGCCTAAGGTCACATCTAAAAAGAAAATGTTGTATTGGTTACGTTGGAATGAATTCTATGGACATATGCAACGCGTTTTAATTAAAGTAGATCGTGCAAGCATGGGAAATAGTTTGGAAGTTCGCGTACCTTTATTAGATAAAAAAAGCATTAATTTTGCTTGGTATCATGCACCTGTAAATCTTGATAATCATTCACAATTAAAACAAGTTTTAAAAGAAAGTTTATCGACTTTCTTGCCAAAAGAATTAATTGAAAAGAAAAAGAAAGGATTTGATGTGCCTATAGAACACTGGTTAAGAAACGAGTTAAAAGATGACCTTAAACAATATATATTCAATAAACCATTTTATGGTGAAGATTTTATAAATGTTGCTTCAGTAAAAGAATATGTTTCAAATTTTTTAAATGAGAAACATAATAATAGTTGGGGTGTTTGGCATATATATGCTTGGCAAAAATGGTATTATGGCCATGTTTATTCCTCTTTAAAATAATAATAAATAAGGAGGCTGAACTAAATATTGATAAATTAATGATTGTATAAAAGAAACAAAATGACAACACCTTCATCAGAAGAAGTAACCCAGAAAAATAAGTTGCATTACGACAAATTATACGCAAATGTAAATATTAAACGAATATTAAGAATTGTAAAAGATGTTCATGCTTATTTAAATGATGTAACAACTGTTGATACGTCATGGGTTTGTATGTATTATGGTGATTTTGCTAAAGATTTAAAGGGAAAAAAAGTGTTAGAATTAGGATGCGGTAATTGTAATAATGCTGCTGTTATGGCTGCACTTGGAGCAGAAGTTTATGCAAATGACATCTCTAGTAAAAGTGGTGATATTATTAATAAACTTAATAATGAAGTTACATTTGATTTTCCTATAAAATATATTAATGGAGATTTTTTAAAAGCTGATTTTAGTGAATTAGATTTTGATTATGTAAT
>JAHRWC010000374.1 GCA_019090365.1 Flavobacteriaceae bacterium | reverse complement strand
TTAGTTATAATAGAAAAAGAACAGTTTAAAAGTATTGATGTGTCTCATCTTAACAGTGGGCTCTTATTTGTGCAACTAGAAACTGCAAAAGGCAGTATCACTAAAAAGGTTGTGAAAAAATAGGTACTCATTTAATTAATTATAAAGCCTAAAATTTTACAATCGTAAATGGTTAGGCTTTTTGTATTTTTAGAAGATGAATATTACTTCCATCATCGAATCGCTATTTAAAAGGTTCATGCCTTCTCCTTTTGCCATTGCCATTTTACTAACTTTAGTAACCATGCTATTGGCTTTACTTTTTACAGAAGCCCCACAAACCGAATACAGCAATCACTTTTTTACCATTTTATCCTACTGGGAAAATGGAATTTGGAACAACGCTTTATTAGTTTTTGCCTACCAAATGATGCTCATTCTGGTGTTAGGTCATATTCTAGTATTGAGTAAACCCATGAATTTTTTGATTGGTAAATTAACCAATCTTGTCTCAAATACATCAAATGCAGTGTTATTGGTAAGTGTTTGTACCATGTTGGTTTCATTTTTTAATTGGGGATTAGGACTTATTTTTGGAGCGATTATGGCTCGTAAAGTGGCAGAAGCTTCACAAATTCGAGGCTTTAAAATCAACTATCCTTTGGTTGGCGCTTCGGGTTATGTTGGATTGATGATATGGCATGGAGGAATTAGTGGTTCTGCGCCCTTAAAGGTTTCTGAAAGTGGTCATTTATCATCCTTGATGTCTGGAATCAGTACTACAGATTATTCGGCTCAATTACCCGATTTAATTTCATTCAGTGAAACCATATTTAGCTCTTTTAACCTCATCATATTTGGAGTGGTGCTGGTCATTGTTCCTTTATTTTTATATCGCTTAGGAAAAAAAGCTCCAATTACTGAAACCAATTTACCAATCTACCAAGGCTTGGAAACGCAAGATGAAAAATTGAAAGGTGCAGAGCGTATTGATCATTCAAAATTCTTCGGAATTGCCTTTGGCACCATTATTCTAATTGCCTTTGGCTACCAATATTTTGAAGCTTTAAAAAGATTAATCATCACACCTAATATGCTTAATTTTTTAATGCTAGGACTAGCCTTAATGCTTCATGGAAACATCCATCAATTTTTAAGTGCAGTCGAAGAAGCCATTAAAGGAGCGTCAGGAATATTGATTCAATTTCCATTGTATTTTGGTATCATGGGAATCATGCGAGACAGTGGAATGGTCGTCCAGATTTCCGATTTCTTTATTTCGGTAGCGACTCCTACGACGCTTCCAATCTTTACTTTTTTCAGTGGAGGATTGGTGAATTTATTTGTGCCAAGCGGCGGTGGACAATGGGCCATACAAGGACCCATTGTAATTGAATCTGCCTTAAAGTTAGGAGTACCTTTACCCAAAGCGATTATGGCTTTAGCGTATGGAGATCAGATCACCAATATGCTTCAACCCTTTTGGGCACTGCCTCTCTTAGGAATTACAAAATTAAAAGCGAAAGAAATTTTACCTTATACGCTCCTATTAATGGTGATTGGATCAATCATTTTTATTGCAGGTTTACTACTATTTTAAAGAATGAATGATGAATACAAAAAACCCATCATTAAGGTGGGCTTTTTGCTTACATTAATTCGTAAGGTTAAAAGGGACAAAAAAGATATTTGTAATTTATTACCCTTCAGTTTTATCAAAAACTAAAGTTTCTTCATCGGTTTCAAGCGTAAGTCCTCCTTCAGAAATTGAATTTATAACTGCAGATTGAGAATCAGACCCAAATACAATATTGATATTTAAATTATTTGATAATGTATAGGTTCCAGTATTATCACCTAATGATTCACATGTTCCTGTAGTATCATCATAGGAAACTAAGGTGAAGGCTCCATTTGTCATAAACTGGATATAACCTTTTTTTTCACAAGACGAATAAGTACCTGGTGTTTTTGATTCAAAATACCATTTACCTGAAGTTAATAACTCCGCTGTTGTTGGTTGTGCTGGATCGCCTGAATCATCATCACTGTTACTACAGCTAATTAGTAGTATTAAAAAACTGATGAGGAAAATTTTGTTGAATGTTTTCATAATTATTATTTAAATGATTTTAACTGTTAATAAAAAAGGGCAAAAAAAGTATTCGTAATTATTTAGATAGCAAAGCTTCTAGTAGGTCTAGTCTATCTTTTAAAAGGCTAACATCTTGGCTATTTGAAAGAAGTTCACTTTTTAGATTTTCAATTATATTTTGTTGGTCTTTGATGGCATTAATAAGTACAGGAATGAGTTCTGTATAATTTACCCCTAGGTAACTGTCGTCGGTTTCTGTACCCTGTACCAATTCTGGAAGTACTAACGCTACCTCTTGAGCAATGAGTCCGAACGATTTATAATTTGTATCTTCTCTGTTCTTCCAATGGTATTTTTTTGGGGCTAATTGAAGTATTTCAGAAAGTCCGTACCCAATAGTTTCAATATCTTTTTTCAAGCGTCTATCACTGGCATGAACAATGGCCCCGCCCACTGTTACATTACCTCCTTCAACTTGCAGGTTAAGATTTGAGGTCCCTCCATTATTTCTTGCCATTATTTCGTTTTCATCAATTACGACATTTTGGCCACTTACATTTCCAAGAGTGATATAGCCTCCTCCAGCTAAAGAAGCATCAGTACCTCCCACAACATGTATTTTGGTACTAGGAGTTGTAGTTCCGAGTCCGACGAAATCAGCAAAATAATTTGCACTACCTCCAAATCCCCAACTAAAATAAGTGCCGTTATACCATAAAGCTTCGCTGCCATTAACTCGTAATGCTACTCCAGAACCCACTCCTTCATTTAAGTTTGCAACTCCATTTACTGAAAAAGTATAATCTGGAGTTTGAGTATTAATTCCAACTCTATTTGCACTAGCATCCATTCGGAACGTTCCTTGATCCATTTCAAGGTCTCCATTATTGTCGGATTGAAGATATAAAGCTTGATTATTGTTGGTAATTATTTCATTGCCATCTAGTCTTAAAGCTCCTGCTATTTCTAGCGCACCTGAACCAGCAGTTCCGCTTGCATCTGTAGAATTGGTGATCTCTGTTCTTCCATTAACACGTAGCATGTCATTATCAAATTCTCCATAAATTAACGCGTTGTCTGCATCTGCGTTTGAATTTGAGATATAGAGTTTATTACTAGCCGTTTCATTTAGCCCAGCTTCATTTCCAATGAATACGTTATAGCTGCCTATTCCGCTTTCGCTCCCTGCCCTATGACCAATAACTGTATTGTTAATTCCTGAGTTATTTCGTAGCGCTTGACTACCAATAGCCACATTACTACCGCTATTTAAGTTATTGTACATCGCTTCAAAACCAATAGCTACATTACTATCGCCACCATTATTATTGTAGAGTGCAGAATGGCCAATCACGATATTTGAATGACCAGTAACGTTCGTAAATGAAGCTTCACTTCCCATAACTACATTTCCAATGCCCGTTTCATTGGCACTCATAGCATAACTCCCTATTGCTGTATTTGCATAACCAGTATTTGTACTGTTCATAGCCCAATTTCCGATAGCCGTATTAAATGCGCCATCAGTATTAGAACCTAAAGCTGTATAACCCACAGCAGTATTTCCTTGACTCGTAGTATTGTCTGCCAATGCCAAAACACCTATAGCAGTGTTTTCAGTACCCGTAGTATTGTTTGTAAGTGCATTTTCTCCTACAGCTGTATTTCCACTGGCAGTATTTAGCTGCAAAGCATTACGACCTATTGCAGTATTGGAGCTTCCAGTAGTATTAATTTGCAAAGCACTACTCCCTAATACTGTATTATTGGCTCCTGTGGTATTTGAAAACATTGCAGTGTAACCAATTGCAGTATTATCAGCACCAGTGTTATTAGATTGCAGTGCAGAACGACCCACTGCAACATTATAACTTGCAGTGGTGTTAAAAAACAATGCGAAGGGGCCTAAGCCTACGTTATTACTCCCTTCGGTATTATTATATAAGGATTGATATCCTTGGGCGATATTGTAATCTCCAATAGTATTATTAAGTAAAGACCCATTCCCGAATGCGGCATTAAAGTCACCTTCGGTATTTGAATACATACTCGCGCTACCTATAGCTACATTCTGTTCGCCAATCGTGTTATCAATAAGCGCTCTATTCCCTACAGCAATATTCCCTGAACCTGTGGTATTGTTCAGAAGGACGTTATAGCCAATTGCCGTATTGGAATTTCCTGAAGAGTTTGCTAAAAGGGTAGCATAGCCTACCGCTGTATTCCAGTTCCCAGTGTCATTTGTTGAAAGACTACTATAACCCACTGCAGTATTATTAGTACCTGTAGTATTTAGCTCCAATGCCTGTGAACCAAAAGCCGTATTAGCATTTGCAGTATTGTTTCTCAAAGCATTAAGTCCCATAGCCGTATTATTACTCCCAGTATTTTGACGTAATGCTTCAAAACCCATAGCTGTATTATTGAATCCAGTTATATTGAGATATAGTGCTGTGTACCCCATCGCAGTATTACGGATACCAGTAGTATTCGCGTATAGAGCATAAGAGCCTAAGGCACTGTTCTGATCGGCTGTGTTATTAAATAATGCCTGATTTCCAACAGCCACATTATTGCCTCCATCTAAATTATTTTGTAATGAATTGGTCCCCAGAGCCGTATTAGCAGTCCCTGTCTCATTTAAATAGAGTGCAGATTGTCCTACACTAGTATTGAAATTTCCCGTGGTGTTTGCATGACTTGCCCAAGGTCCTAGAGCAACATTGAAACTTCCTGTTAGATTTGTTAGTAGTGCTTGATATCCAATTCCCACATTTCTGTCTCCAGATGTATTAGCTTGCATGGATTGAAAACCAATTCCAACATTTTTATTGTCCGTTAAATCATCATTCTCCCCTGGACCTATCCCAAGATAAATCGACGACCCATTTTCGCTACCATCATCATCAGAACTTGCATCACTAAGCTCATTTATTTTCTCTGCGCCCGTTCCGTCAAAATCTATCCATGTGGTTGTACTATTGTCCCAATAATAAAAGCCTTTGGATGGCGTACCTGCTCCAGTAACAAAGACCAACATCCCATCTTGAGTTAGCGTAGGAGACGAAACTGGAAATTCGTCTATTTTCGGAATTAAAATCCCATCGTTATTGGCAGGTGTTGCTTGATTTGAGGATTGTATGTCTAATGAAGCATTTGGACTAGTAGTTCCAATACCAACTTGTGAAATACTTGAATAATTAAATCCTAAAAAGAGAAATGTGAATAGTACAAACGTTTTCATAATTGTTGTTTTTACTTTTTAATAAAATGAGTGTTTTTCACAATATTATTTTCATCAACTATCTTCAATTGATACACCCCTTTTTCTAAATTAGATACATTTAAGTAAATCTCATGGGCGGCATATTTACCTAAAGAACCTGTATGTACTTTTTTCTTCATCTACAAATAATTAAGCTCACAGATTGTATCTTGAAAAACACTGTTTCAAAAGTATATTAGGAAACTAAAAGGAAGTATAAGCCATGTAACGATCGATAAAACAATTGTAACAAATGGCCTTGAATTATGGGTTAAAGTGAGTTATTTGTGAGAATCACGATACTCTGAAGGAAGGATTCCGAAGGTTTCTTTAAAACATTTACTGAAATAAGAAGGACATGTCTCTTATACACATCTGACGCTGCCGACGAACTCTAGGGTGTAGATCTTGG
>JAHRWC010000373.1 GCA_019090365.1 Flavobacteriaceae bacterium | reverse complement strand
TTTATGATGTCTTAGGAAGGTTAGTGCTTCATGAAAAAGAGCAGTTTAATACAATAGATGTTTCACAACTTAACAGTGGACTCCTATTTGTAAAAATAGAAACAAAACAAGGTAGTGTTACTAAAAAGGTGGTGAAAAATTAATTAAAAAAAGCTAATAATTCTTTTTTACGTGAAGGACTTACCATCACCTGTTTTCCATTGGTCAACACTACACTTCCGCCTTTGCCTTTTTTGTATTCTTTTATTTCGTTTACATTTACCAAATACGATTTATGTACGCGTGCAAATCCGTTTTCTGAAAGAATTCCTTCAAAATATTTTAAAGTCTTACTTACCAATTTTTTAGTGTCTCTTAAAAATATATTGGTATAATTATCGTCTGCTTGGCAGTATAAAATATCTTTAATTTCAAGCACTTCAAATCCATTTTGCTGAGGTATAGTAATCTTCCCAGCTACTTGATTAATTACTGGTTTCAATACTGCATTTTGTAGACTATTCTCTTTCTCTTTTATTTCTGAAACATAATCTACAGCTTCTATCAGTTTATCTATAGATATCGGTTTCAATAAATAATAAGATGCATGTGCATTTAAAGCATCGATTGCATAATGATTATAAGCGGTTACAAATACTGTTTCAAATTGTCTATCTCCTACTCGATCTAATAAATCGAATGCATTTCCGTAAGGCATTTCTACATCTAAAAAAACCAAATCTAAATCGTGATTTCTAATTAAAACTAAAGCTTCTTCTACATTTGCAGCTTCCCCTAACACTGAAACTTTAGGGCAATACTTTGCAATATAGTTTCGCAAAATTTCTCTACTAGTTTCTTCATCTTCAACAATAATTGCTCGTAAATTATCCATTAGTCTTTCTTTAGTATTAATTGCACTCTAGTTCCTTCTTCATTTTCAAAAACATTCGATATCTCAACATCTACTTTGTCTTTATACATATTATTTAAAATAGTAATCCTCTTTTTAATATTTCCCATTCCTTTTGAGTTCTGCTTTTTCTGATGTTCTGTTTTAAGTTCTTTCGATTTTTTTCTCCCAATTCCATCATCGCTTATTGAAATTCGAATACTCTCTTCATCTAAATGTTCAAAATCTATAGTTAAATTTCCCTTCTCTTCTTTATATCTTAGACCATGCCAAACTGCATTTTCAACATAGGGTTGTAACAACATTGGAGGTATTACAAACTCACTTAACTTTAATTTTTCATCAACATTAATGGTATAATCGAACTTATCTTTAAATCTAAAATGCTCTAGTTTTACATAGATTTCAAGGAGTTCAATTTCTTTCACTAAAGGAATAAAATCCTCTTCACTATTTTCTAATACAGAACGCATTAATTGAGAAAACTCACTTAAATATTTATTGGCTGCACGCTCATCGTTAATAGCAATAAAACTATTCACAGAGTTTAATGCATTAAAAATAAAGTGAGGATTCATTTGTGTGCGAAGTGATTTCAAAGCCAAAAGATTATTTGCGTATTTCTGTTGTTTTACACTTCTAAATTGAACGAAAGCTGTGATTAATAATAACAAAGCTATAACTACTAAGGAACCTATAATCCAACGTTGTACTTCACTATTTTTAATTGTTAATGATTTATTTTCTTCAGCTAATTTATAACGACTTTCATTGATTTCTCTTTCATTTTCAAGACTCGTTATTCTGTTCTGTTTTAATGCTATTTCTCTACTAAACCGAGCAGCTTGAGATATTTCTTGTTCTTTTTTAATGTATAATTCATCTACTAAATCTACATAACGTTCATAGCTATTCGCAGCTTCATTAAATTTACCAATGCCTTTATATATTTCTGAAAGTTTTCGAGTGGCATCTTTTTCAACTACTAAATCTTCTTTTTTATCGGCTTCTTCAATACTCTTTTTTAAATAAGGAATCGCTTCTTCATACTTCTCCTGCGCAACAAATGCATTGGCAATTTTATAATTCTGCCTTTGTGGAGTTAACGGACTTTCAAGATCTTCTTCTTCACTTTCATCGTCCATTGATTCAATTTCATTAAGCGTCTCTTCTCTTAACTGAATTTCTTTTTCATAATCATTATTCTGATTGTAAAAATCGGCTACTGTGTTTTTTTCGCTTACAGCTCGTTTTTTATTCTCTTGGGTTGCCAAGTTCAATGAATTGTCGAAATACGTCTCAGCTTCTTCATTTGCTCCTCCTTGAGCATAAGCCAATGCAATCTTCGAATTCAAATTGGTTATCTTCGGAACGATTCTATGTGTATTAGCAATATCAAGTGCATTTTGATAATTAAATATACTTTTCATTTCATCATTTACCGCTAAAAAATTATCTCCTAAACCTTCAAACACTTCAACCTTTTGGTAATTTGAAAGACTTTCCTTTAACAACTCATTGTATAAAGCGATACTTTCCTGGTATTTTTTATTCATCCTAAAAGCATCTGCTAACTTTATTTGGATCTTACTATTTGATATTCCTGCTTGACTACGTTTATAATTATCAACCGCCAAATCGTATTGCTCCCAAAACATATATATATCTGCCAAAGTTTCAAAAGCCATACTATTTTGCAAGTTTGTGGCAGAAGCACCACTAACAGATTCAAGGGCTTTAGTTACATAACCTATACTTTTCTTTGCATCCTTTTTCTGATAAAACTTAGCTGAGTCGATATACGATATAAATATAT
>JAHRWC010000372.1 GCA_019090365.1 Flavobacteriaceae bacterium | reverse complement strand
TTCATCTAAATTTTCAGTAGTTAGTTTATCTAGTACATTAATTGAACGAACTAAAGCAACACCACCACCAGCAACGATTCCTTCTTCAACAGCAGCTCTAGTTGCATTTAATGCATCATCAACACGATCTTTCTTTTCTTTCATTTCAACTTCTGAAGCAGCACCTACATAAAGTACAGCAACACCACCAGCTAATTTAGCAAGACGTTCTTGAAGTTTTTCTTTGTCGTAATCACTTGTTGTAGATTCAATTTGTGATTTAATCTGATTCACACGCGCTTTAATGTCAGTTTTCTTACCAACACCATTTACGATAGTTGTATTGTCTTTGTCAATCGTTACATTTTCAGCAGTACCTAACATTTCAAGAGTAGCATTCTCTAAAGTAAATCCTCTTTCTTCAGAAATTACAGTACCTCCAGTTAAGATTGCTATATCTTCTAACATTGCTTTACGTCTGTCTCCAAATCCTGGAGCTTTTACAGCTGCAATCTTTAAAGAACCACGTAATTTATTTACTACTAAAGTTGCTAATGCTTCTCCATCAACATCTTCAGCAATAATCAATAAAGATTTTCCTTGTTGAGCTACAGGCTCTAAAACTGGAAGTAAATCTTTCATTGAAGATACTTTCTTATCGTATAAAAGAATCATTGGATTCTCTAATTCAGTAAGCATTTTCTCGCTATCAGTTACAAAATATGGAGATAAATATCCACGGTCAAATTGCATACCTTCAACAACATCAACATACGTTTCTGTTCCTTTTGCTTCTTCAACAGTAATTACTCCTTCTTTTCCAACTTTTCCAAACGCTTTAGCAATTAGATCACCAATTACTTCATCATTGTTTGCTGAAATAGAAGCAACTTGTTTTATTTTTTCTGAAGAACTACCAACTTGAGTTGATTGTCTATCCAAATCTTTAATAATAGCTTCAACTGCTTTGTCAATACCACGTTTTAAATCCATCGGATTTGCACCAGCTGCAACATTCTTTAAGCCTTCCTTTACAATTGCTTGTGCTAAAACAGTAGCAGTTGTTGTTCCATCTCCAGCTAAATCGTTCGTCTTTGATGCAACTTCTTTTACCATTTGAGCTCCCATGTTTTCAAGAGGATCTTCTAAATCAATTTCTTTTGCAACTGTAACACCATCTTTAGTTACTTGTGGTCCACCAAATGATTTACTAATAATTACATTACGTCCTTTAGGACCTAAAGTTACTTTTACTGCGTTTGCTAATGCATCAACACCACGTTTAATACTATCACGTGCTTCAACATCAAATTTTATATCTTTTGCCATTTTAAAAATCTTTGATTTTAAACTTTAATTAATAATTATTAGATTATTGCAAGGATATCATCCTCACGCATAATTAAATAATCTATTCCTTCGTATTTTAATTCGCTTCCAGAATACTTTCCATACAATACAATATCACCGACTTTTACAGTCATTTGGTGGTCTTTATTGCCTTTTCCAACAGCTACAACTTTACCTTGTTGAGGTTTTTCTTTAGCTGAATCTGGAATATAAATTCCTGAAGATGTCTTAGTTTCTGCTTCTTGAGGAGCTACTAATACTCTATCTGAAAGTGGTTGAATTTTTAATGCCATTTTCAATATGTTTTTTTAGTTAATTTATTAATGTTACTGGTAGTTGTCAGAAATTATGCCATTGCAATTTTTCTGACATATTTAAAAAAAAATGCCAGCTTTATGACAAGCTGGCATTTTTTTAAAATCGTATGTTCTAATTTTTAGTTTCCGTCGCCAGATGTAGTTTCATCTGTTGCTGGTGTTGTAACAGGTAATTCAGTTTGAATTGCATTTTCATCAAATGCTTTCGAATCTACAGTTCCTGTACTTTTCATAATAGAAATATTAGAAAGTAAGATCAATGCAAGCATTAAAGTTGCTAAAGTCCACGTACTCTTGTCTAAAAAGTCTGTTGTTTTTTGAACACCACCTAATTGTTGTGTTCCACCACCTCCAAAAGAAGATGATAATCCACCACCTTTAGGGTTTTGAACCATTATAACTATCACCAATAAAAAGGCTACGAAAATAATTAGAAATAAAAATATTGTAAACGTACTCATGGTTTATCTGTATTTGTCAGTTTTTTTATTGCCCGAATTTGGTCTGCAAAGAAACCACTTTTTTCGGGATTTTTCAAAATTAATATTTTATAAGCTTGAATTGCTTTTTTATAGTTTTTTTGTTGCAAATAAACCTTAGCCAATGTTTCGGTCATTAAAGAGTCATTTGCTTGTGTATAAGGCGCTGCAAGGTTTTTGTTTTCAACCTTTTTTTCTTTTAATTCTGAACTCAAAGCTGAAGAAAAAAGTTTAGGTTTTTCTTGAATAAACTTATCAATTAAGTCAATTTTCACCTCTTTTTTATCATTTGCAGCAATTTTTACACTAGAAATTTCTTTTTCGTCTTCTCTTATAATAGCTGAAGCTGATGTTAACTTTAACCATTCTGAAAAAGAATGTGCATCTTCTTTTTTGAACTCTAAAGGTTGATTAATTTCAATTTCTGTTTCAGAAACTGTCTCTTTAATTTCTGAAATCTCTTCAACAACCTCTTTTACAAGTTCAGTTTTTCTTTCAAATAAATCTGGATTTAAAATGGCTTCCGCTTTTTGAAGCTCTTTTTTAATCTGATTGTCAATTTCAACACTAATTTCTTCAGTAATATTTTCTGAAACTACTTCAATTTCATCTACAGAAGCATCATGTTGTTGGATAATTTCAGATATTTCATTCTGATTAAAATGATCTGAAGTTATATAATCGAACAAAATATTTCGATCTGTAGTATAAGCAGCAGTCATTTTTAAAGCATCATTGTATAAAAAATTATTGCTGTTTTTATAACCCTTTAATTGCAAAGCTCTGGCAGATTGAAAAAATGGATATTTTTCAAGAATTAAATTTAATTCATCTTGCTGTTCCGAACTTATGTGTTGCGGATTTGCTTGCAGATATGTAAAGGTTTTTGTGTTCACTTTTCTACCAATCAGCTAGAGTTGCGTTAAAAATATCTTGTGAGATACGCTCAAATATAGTGTTGATTGCATCTTCAAGATTTGAACCTGTCAATTGTGTACTTCCAGGATAATCGAAATAAAATGAGAACCGTTGTTCTACATCTTTTTCTTCATTTTGGGTATTAAAATAACGAACATTTACACCAATAGTAAGTCTATTTTGTGCTGCCGTACTTTGCGATGTAGCTGTAATAGGAGCAATGTAATAATCAGTTATTTCACCTTCATATACCAAATCTCCATTGTTGTTAACAAGATCTAAGCTTGTCTGATTTAATATTAAATCTTGTAATAAAAGTGTAAAATCTCTATCAATTCCTGGCTCAACTATTCTAGCATTATTTTGAAAATAATTAACCTGAAATGTTTTGGTATTAGGGTCTATGTTAGCTCCTGTAAATGAATAAGCGCCACATCCAGCTATAGATATTACAACTAAAACTAAGCATGATATTTTAAAAATTAACTTCATAAATGGAGGATTGTAAGGGCTTGTAATTTACAAATTATATTGTTTAATTTTTCGATATAACGTTCTTTCTGAAATACCTAATTCATCTGCAGCATCTTTTCGTTTTCCATTGTATTTTTCAAGAGATTTTTTAATCAATTCTAACTCTTTATCATGAATCGATAAACTCTCTTCTTCTTCAATATCTTCTACAAAGTGATATTTGTCTTCAGAAGCTTTTTCAGGAATATTTAATACCTCAATATTTGTATTGTCAGTAGGTACTTCTTTTTCTTCAACTAAAGTAGCAAGAGAATCTTCACTACTTTGTGTGTCGGTATACATTTTATTTATCAATGTAGAATGTTCCTCTTGCACTTTTGTAGTGTTTTCAGATTTCATTAACTCTAGCGTTAATTTTTTTACATCATTTAAATCACGTTGCATATCGAACAATACTTTGTACAACAATTCACGCTCAGTACTGAAGTCACTTTCCTTTTTACTGTCATTAATAACAGCGGGAAGATTACTTCCAACATCTTGTAAATAACCTCTTAAAGTCTCAGCAGTTATCTCTCTGTTTTTTTCTAATACTGAAATTTGTTCAGCAATGTTTCGTAATTGGCGGACATTTCCTCCCCAACGGTATTGCATTAATAATCCTTTGGCTTGTTCGTCTAAACGAATGGTCGGCATTTTATATTTTTGAGCAAAATCTGAAGCAAATTTTCTGAAAATCAAATGAATATCTTCTGAACGTTCACGTAGCGGAGGAAGATTGATCTCTATCGTACTTAATCGATAATATAAATCTTCTCTAAATTTTCCTTCATTAATAGCTTTAGCCATTGAAACATTTGTGGCTGCAACAATTCGAACATCTGTTTTTTGTGTTTTAGAAGAACCTACTTTTAAAAATTCACCATTTTCTAACACACGCAATAATCGAACTTGAGTTGGTAAGGGAAGTTCTCCAACTTCATCTAAAAATATAGTTCCACCATCTGCAACTTCAAAGTAACCAGAACGAGTTGAAGTAGCTCCTGTAAATGCACCTTTTTCATGACCAAAAAGCTCACTGTCTATAGTTCCTTCAGGAATTGCTCCACAGTTTACAGCAATATATTTACCATGCTTTCTGTGGGAGAGAGAATGAATTATTTTAGGAATACTTTCTTTACCAACGCCACTTTCTCCAGTTACTAAAACAGAAATGTCGG